>CBKYSX010000114.1:0-9057 GCA_966690745.1 uncultured Ardenticatenales bacterium | reverse complement strand
CCACAAACTGTTGGCGAGGTTCATCTCATGCGCCAACCGAATCATAAAACGATCCCCATCACGGTCGTGCAACAATTTGATGCGCCGCGCAAATTCGTCAATATAGGCATCACATTGACCATTAATCACGGCATCCAAATTGGTGCGCCCCCCCTGCATTAAAGGGCAACTATACGGGGCGGCGGGGTTACGGTTTGGTTCCCATGTCAACATCATGGTTGTATCCACCGTTGGGCCGGTTGGCTGGGGACCACAATCATAGGGGCTGGGGCGTGGCGGACGGCGCAGAGTAATATCAATATAACCACACTGCGTATCCGGCATCAAAAAATCCCAGGAGTAAAATGCCATCACAATCCCCGCTTCTTTGCCAACCAGCTGGTTGTAGGCGTGGACTTCGGTGTTGTTATAGTAAATGGGCGGGATGTGAGCACCATGAACAATGACATCTCGCAGTGGCGGAAGCGGAGGCGAACCGGGCATCCCGGGCCCGCCCTGAGCGATGGTGAGGTGGGGGTGAACCATCAACGTAACGGCAACTAAACAGACGGCAACAAGAATGAAACACCATTGGCGGAGTGCACGACGCATAATAAAGATTCCCCCTTCAGAACCTCCACACCCATGATAGATAAAATCGGGTATCGTGGTATAGATTCTGACGTTTGAGGGCAACACGCCCGATAATTGAATAAAATTGTGGGGTGTTGCTCAAATCAAGGATGACGACGCGTGGTAAGAGGGACCATCTTTACCGGTATCTGTAATATGGCTACCGATAAAATTGGAAATTGCTGACAACTGTAGTGACAGCAAAGCGATAATAGTAGATAAGTGATGCATGCGAAATAGGTATCATGTCCTTTGGGGTATAAAGTCCTTGATGGTATCCCCCAAATTACCTAATGCCTCCGGCATTCAAGAGATAGGGGGAATGGCAGTCAGTCCCCTTCTCTCAAATGAAGGCGGGTACACTCCAAGTCGCTACCGGGTAGAAAGTAATTGGCGGTAAATACCGATTTGTTCCACCGCATGGTCGGTAAACGTGCGGGCAAAAGAGGTGTCGGCGCGAGGATTTAAGGAAAGAAGCGGGGCGGGGTTGAGTAAGAGATCGCGGAACTGCGCCGCCCATGCGGATACGTCGCCGGGGGGAAGAAGAAAGCCATTCTTGCCCGGTTCTATGATTTCAGGCAAAACAGGCATATCGCTGGCGATCACGGGAAGCCCGGTTAAAAGTGCTTCCCGCGCCACAAAAGAAAAGGTTTCTTCCCATAATGCAGGCATCAGCAGGGCATCCCAACGGGCAAAACGCTCAGGTAATGTATGATTCGGAACTGCCCCGCCATAGGTAATACGGGGGTCATCCGCCATTAAGGCTTTTAATTGGGCGGGGTAGGGGCTACCCGGGGGTTCAAAGCCTACCAATTCCAGGGTCATATTCCCCTGTACCTGCTTAAAGGCTTTGATAGCTATATCTGCGCCTTTGGTAGGTAGGAAACTCCCCGCATACCCGAAGCGTAACGGGGTTCCGCCGGGGCGGGGCGGACGAACCACATCAAGCCAACGGTCAACATCCATCCCTAACGGAACCACCCGTATCTGCTGAGGGTCAATCCCAAATTCTACATACTTGTTTTTGAGATGATGGGATGGGCTAAGAATTAGATCAGCCCCCGCCAGCAAGGCTCGCATCTGCTCCACCCGTTCATCAATGATGGGTTGTACCGACCCCGCCACGGCTTGCTCACGTTGTTGGATCGAAGACAACAAACGCCACGCCTGATGACGTATCGGTTCCGGCACTATACGTTGCAGGTGGGGATAAAAGGGAATTCCCTGAATCACCGCCGCCGGGCGGGGAACCATACGAATACAATCAAAACAATTCATGCCGTGATGGGACCCGGCGCATAAGGCAAAATCAGGGCGAATTAAATTGACCGTTGGGCAGATATACCAGTAGTCGTGGAGGGTGACAAGCGTGGGAATCCCCGCCGCCACCGATTGTTCCAGACATCCCATCGAAAGCCCGATACAATGCTGGATATGAACAATATCGGGCTGAAAATGGGCAAGCAGATCGGCATAGATAGCATCAATATGTGGGTTACGGTAGAAATCTTCAAAAGCATACGCATCCACCAAATTATTGACCACCCGCGTGACCGGCAATCCATCTACCACCGTATCACGCACCGTATACATAGGCAGTGAAAAATCGGCATCACGACAGAAAATATGAACCGAAAAACCCGCGAGGTGGAGTTCGCGGGCAAGGGCATACGTATGGGATTCGACTCCCGCACTTGCCACCGGCGGAAAGCCATTCGTCACCATTAAAATCCGCATATCAAAAGAAACCCGTTTCTAGGTGCGTTGAACGCCCGCCCATGATACGCATCCGCTTTTGATCGGCAAGCTTATGGACGGCATATAGTTCTATAGGGGCGGTAACTTGTGTCCGCCCACCCGTACCCCGTCTAATACGGGCTACCACAAGGGTACGCCCCTACAGAACACATCCTCCACAACTTCCGGGGTTGTGCTTAAACTGTTAAACGCTGAAAGGCGGAAGACGTATTGCACTGAGTGTATGGACGTTAAACCGATATTGTCGGGAATGACAAAAAAGCCTCTGCTTCGAGCAGAGGCTTTTTGATAGTTGGGATACGAAACATTACTGCATTGTTAATGGCATATACGAACGGAACACATTGTCGGTGATACGCACCGTTGTGGTTTTGCTAAAGGATTCTAAGCCGTTTGCCGTTCCCGTAATCGTAAAACTGCCGCTTCCCGTAGATTGCGGTGCCCGAATGGTCACCGTCGCATAGGGATTTGTGGGCGAAATCTGGTTCGGGCTGACTTGTACGTTCAGTCCCCCCGTTACATTACTAATACTCAGAGTATACGTTCCCTCAAGATTTAGCCCTTGGATCTGAATGGTTCGCGTTTGTCCCTGCGGCATCAACAAATTGTCCGGGGCGGAAATTGTTGGTGGTACATAAACCGGCGGGAAGGACCCACAATAGGTAGATGCAGGGGTAAGATCGCCCAATGAAGGCACATCGTCAACAAAACGGCTACCGTTAACCGCGTTTCGATAGGCATCCGTAGGCGCACCTAAGGATTGTTGCCATCCAGGAGCGGGGGGCCACGCCGTCCCACGATCCATATCCGAAGAGCCATGAGTTGCACGGAAATCAGCATTGCCGGGACTGCCAAAGGCATAATCGTTAAACCAGACTGCCGCCCGAATAAACGGGTAATCTAACATTTTATCATAGGCATCGGCAATCCATGCGGCTTTGGTCTGGCTTCCACCGGAACCCTCAACCGTCCCGAATTCGGCAAGGACAATCGGTTTGGCATAGGTACAGTGCATATAGGGCAGTACACCCATGCCCAACTCAGGAATCGGGTCTACAAACAAACCATCAAAGGTTCGCCATGTCGGATCTTGACCGTTGACCCCGTTCCAGTTATAGCCGCTCAAACCGACCCATTGGACATATTGGTCGCCGGGATAGTAATTCGGAATGGTGTTCCAATCCCGCGCCGGGAAACTTTGCCAGTTGGGCGACCAGACAAATTGTGCCATGTCCGCCGTTGCGCCTTGAGCGCGGAAACGATTGACCACATGCTGGAACGCCTGACGATACTGGGCAGGATAATTCCCATCATCCCGCCACCATGCCGAGTGAACAATATTCATCTCGTGCATGAAACGAATCATAAAACGATCCCCAAACCGATCATGCCACCCTTTTAAACGGCGGGCGAAATCATCAATGTACGCATTACAGGAGCCGCTAATAATCGCATTCAGATCGGTGCGATTGCCCGGCGCAACATTACATGCCACATCCCCGGTCGGGTTGCGGTGCGGTTCCCACGTAATCATGTAAGTCGTGCTGACTTCCGGCGTTTCAGGGGCAAATGCCTGCATACAATCATTCACGCCGGGCGTACCACCATCGTTGCGGTGGCGATAGGTATTATCGAAGAAGCCGCAGGTCCAATCTTCGAATTTGATGTCCCACGGATAAAAGGACATCACAATTCCGGCATCTTTTCCAATTAATTGATTGTAGGCGTGGATTTCGGTGTTGTTTTGCCAGATAGGAGGAATATGGACCCCGTGAACAATCTCTTGATTGGTCGGGGGATTCATATTGGGATTATTAGGTTCCCGTACACCTTCTTCGGCGTAAACGGGCATCGCTCCAAAGAGCGGTACGAGCAGTGCGAGCATAAACAAAATAACAGGAATAACAGTTCGTCGCACCGGGGGGTATAAATTATTGAACATACCATCTCCCGAATATTTTGGGCAGGAATATGCAAGAGCATACTGACCAAACGGATGAATAACTATGGGATGAAAGTACAAGTACCTAGCAAGAAACGATAGAGGATGATAATAAAGAACTATCATCTGCCAGTCTTTCGTCCTTTTTTCAAGGAACGATGCGTACCTGTAGTGACCCGATAAATATTCAGTTGTAGACGACGATAGAGGGAAAGGGTAAGTTAAGAGGAAGACATACCCGGCTCGTCGCGGCGCGGGATGGAACGTAATACTTCGTTGGATTGCATTCCGACACGCCAAAGGTAATAGGCTATTACGTGGCTGAACCTGTTTTTACAGATACATGATAACGTAGATAAATACGTTTCAGCCATGCCCGCAGAGTCAAATTGGGCTTCAGGTACTATTACGCTAAGACGAAAGACTTTACAAGTTAGATTTATATACTTGATAAGTTCTTTCGTGACGTTGCTTTGTGGTATGGGGGATACCAACAAAACCGGCTTATGGAATTGTTGGGCGTGTAACACGCTCTTTTAGTAATCGTTGGGCGGTCAAGACTTTTTGATTGTCTTTGTACCGCGCCCAAATCGTGACGGGGAAATTTAGCACGTTCCAGAGGATAGCCAATAGGAGAATAGTCACATTCATACTATAGGCGTGGGCGCGGAGGCGGCGGAAATGGGGTATATCGGGGTCAAATTCAACGTGGCGGGTCACGATAAAGCGTATAAGCCACATCGTTTGATCATAAATCTCGCGGGGGGTACGATTTTTGAGCAGAAAACGAATATTGTTGCGAATCGCAAGGTAGGAAGCACGGTATGCCCGTTTGCCCCACGAGCCGCCATTCATGTGCCACACAGGAACGGAAACCCGTACCTGCTGATAGCCTGCCCGTAAGGCACGATTGAGCAAATCATCCTCTTCGGCATAAGCAAAATAGGCATCATCCAATAGTCCTATATGACGGAGCATGTCCCCGCGCATGAAGAGGGCACATCCGGTAATATGGGTTGCCGGGGTCATTTCGGAAAGCACCCATTCGGCTTGTGCTTGCTTAAAGCGTTCCCGTTGGGGGTCTTCATTTTGGCGATACTCTCCGATGGTTCCGAACCCAATCATGCCAACCGTGGGATGCGCTTCCGCTACTTTTACTGCTTCACCAATCCAACGGGGGTCTACTTCGGTATCATTGTTTAACAGAACTACATAATCGGCATGGTTAGCAAGCGCGTAGCGCATCCCCACATTGTTGCCCCCCGCATATCCCCAATTAAATCCGGTTTCAATCACTGTAATCTGTGGGAACTGTTCCCGCACCCATGCCACCGACCCATCAGATGATGCATTGTCCACGACGACAATTTCCAGATTGTCATACAGCGTTTGCGAAACAGAGGGCAAGTTGTAGATGAGATGATGCTTGCCGTTCCAATTGAGAATGACGACAAAAACTTTGGGAGTCATAACCATTTTAGCGTTTGAGTTTGTTTAACAGACGCATAACACGCCCGTTTTCAAGCGTTGTAATGTGAGTTTCCAGCGAGGTAATATACTCAGAAGCCTCTTGCTGTATCGTGCGGAGTTGGGTCAATTGGCTTTCAAGCGCAGTAATATAGGTTTGAAGTTCTTGATTGCGCTGGAGGCTACGTACTTCCGGCAATACAGCCCCGGCATCGGGCGCAAGCCGGGGTGATTGTAAGAAACGGGTGATGGGCGCAACCACATTGCGCCATTGAAGTTCTTCGCGCCACGAGGTAAAGACGGTTTCGTCCAGTCTTTGGCGTGTGCCGGGTTCTAATAGTGTGTGAATACCTGCGACAATCGCGGCGACATCGTTAGGGGGTACGACCACACCCGCCCCCCGTTTGGCAACCTCTTCGGAAAGCGGATCGCCGCCCGTGGTCAGAATCGGCAAGCCCGCCCATACATAATCCAATAAGCGGGTACGGGAAGCGTAGCGGCTTTCAATGCCGATTTTATGGGTACTAACCCCGATATCGGCTTCCATCAAATACCGCCCCCGCTCGTCATACGGAATCCAATCCCCGAAAAAGATATGGCTGTCCAGCAACCCCAGTGCCTGCGCCCGTTTGCGTACTTGTGCCGCAATGGGCATGGTCGGAACGATGTCAGAATCAAAATGGGAACCAGCCGCAAAAAAGAGTTTGACATCAGGGCGATGTTGCACAACCTGCGCCACTGCCTCTACCAAACTCAACGGGTCGAACCATTCCCATAACCCACCCCCCCACAGTAACAGTTTATCATCCACGCCAATCTTAGGGTGAACCCCTTTTAACACAGGCTCGGCAGGCACCGGGGGTATAGCAGGGATGCCAAACGGCACTACATCAATTAATTCCCGCAGGTCGTGGTCGCGGGAATAGGTGTATTGATTTAACCGTCCCGCCCCCAACAACAACCCTAGCCACATATCCCGTTGGCGTTCACTCGCACAGATATAAAAATCCCCGGCGCGGCTCATCATCAGCACATCGTAGACACTTTCCTCATCTATCTTTGTGCGGAAAGTTGCCTCCATCGCGGGCAATTGCGCTAATTTTTCCAATTCAAACGGGTCGTATAAATCTACAATCAGGGGCTTGTTCACCCCTTGTAAGGCGGGGTAGCGGCTAACCAATGTACCCATCGCCAACACAACATCGGCTCCGGCAATGTATTGGCTTAAGTCACTGCTGTTAGGAGTGGTTGCATCAAACGGAAGGAGCCGTACTGTAAGGCTTTCCCGTTCGGGAGTGCCGTGACACGCCAGGACAACCTCAAACTCCTCTGCTAAAGCATGTGCCATTTCCCACGCCCGAATCGCCGGACCTGCCATCTTTGCCCCGATACGCTCATGGGTAATGATGAGCAAACGGTTGCCATAGGTGGGTTTGAGTGCAGGAGGGAGGTCAAGGGCATCCATAAGTCGTTCCTGGGTTAATACCGTTTCCCGCCACGGAAAGAGGAAATTTTCGAGGCGTAGGGGGAACTGTTGAAAGAGGGTGGTGTCGCTAAGCGTACGGGTGGCTTGAATTGTCTGTCGCCGTGCCATAATACGCGGCAAGTCGTCGGCAATTTCTGCCATCGCGACAACAATACTTGTTGCGATACGGGACATGGCAGGTTCGCTCTCATCCCCCATCGGGGCGGTTTCAGGGCGAGGCACACCAAATTGATATGAGTTCCGCGCCAACTTCCCCTGCGCCAGCGACCGTTGCGCCATCAGAAACAGGCTGAGGGGCAATACTTTGTTCAGGGTACTTTCTTCATAATTCTGAATCAGGGCGCGAAGCGCATTGGCTTCCGATAGGGCATAACGTTGTTCCACCGGGAACCGTTTGCCGGTGGTAGACCCCAAATGGCGCACGGTGGCGGCGGGTTCGTACCACACTTTATGTCCCGCCAATCGCAACCGCCACCCCAAATCCACATCTTCAAAATAGGCAACAAAGGATTCGTCAAAACCGTCCAGTAATAAAAAAATCTCCCGCCGAATCAGCATCGCGCCGCCACAGGCAAAAAAAATCTCGCGGGGTGGGTCAAAATCGGGGGTGTGGGTCCAGCCTTCTTCGGGGGCAAAGGCACGCCCCCACAAATTCATTACCCCGCCGCTAAAATCAATTTTGGTGCCATCCCCGTTCAGCATCTTCCCCGCAACACAAACCGACGATTGGTGGTTGGCGGCGGCAAGCAGAGTTTCCAGCCATGCGGGGTCGGCTATCGCATCGTTGTTAATCAAAGCCAGCCAGTCACCTACAGCGTACCGTGCCGCAAGGTTGTTACCCCCGGCAAAGCCGAGATTGCGCTCCGCCGTAACGATTCGCACCAACGGATAAGCATCGCGTACATAGGCAACCGAATCGTCAGTGGAGCCATTGTCCACTATCACAATTTCGTATTGCTCGCGGGGCAGGCTTTGCTGTTCCAATGCCGCCAGACAATCGGGCAAGAGCGTTCGCCCATTGTAATTTACTATCAGAACAGAAGCTTTCATTCCCATTATTTGCGTAGCACCACACACGCTTCAATCGGCACGGCTTCGGTCAGGCGGGCATCTTCGGCGCGAAGAATCTCCCATGCCCATTCCGGCAATGTGGCACGTTCCGCCACCCCCGTAATCCGTAAAAAGGTTTGGGTTTGATCTTCATATTGCCGTTCACGCTGATTCAACGGGGTAATTGTACAGGAGGCAAAGCCATACCGCCGTGCCTGTTCTTCAAAAAAGGCACGGGAAAAGAGCTGTTTGTCATCCAAATGATTAAAGAGAGGCAAGGTTTTATCGGGAATCGAGCGCACCTCAAAATCGTGTGCCAATGCCCCCACCATCCAGCGCACCGATTCGTGAAGTTCGACAGCAAGCGGATGTGCCAAAATTTGCCGATATAGACGTGCCAGCGTAAGACACCCTTCGGCAAATGGTTCTAACAGAATGGCATGTCCGCCCCGCTTTAGCACTGCGGCACAGCCCGCAATGGTGCGCTCCGGTTCAAACAGGTGATGCAATACCGCCACACCAACGACCAAATCCAACGATTCGGGTTGGAAATCCAATTCTTCGGCGTTCAGTTGCAGGAGTTCGACCCGTTTACTGTCCCCGGTATCGGTCAGAGCATTCTGAAGCAATTTGAGCAATTGAATACTTAAATCGCTGGCGATGATATAGGCGGAGGGGCAAAGTCTGAGCAACGGGAAAATGGAATTGCCCGCTCCCGACCCGATGTCCAGAATCGTGCTAT
>CBKYSX010000113.1:0-9076 GCA_966690745.1 uncultured Ardenticatenales bacterium | reverse complement strand
CTCACCGCGCAACAAGAAGGCGAACTTGCCGCCGATATGGAGGCGGGGCAAGCCGCGATTGAACAACTCGATACGCAAGTATTTGTTGAGCGTGAATCACGCGCTGAACTAGAGCGTGTGGTGCGGCGCGGCGATCTGAGCCGCCAACGCTTGATTGAAAGTAATTACCGCTTGGTCATTTCGATTGCCAAAAAATATGAAGGACGGGGATTGCCCTTGCTGGATTTGATTCAAGAGGGCAACATCGGGCTGATGCGGGCGGTGGATAAATTTAACTACCACCTCGGCTACAAATTCAGCACCTATGCAACGTGGTGGATCCGGCAAGCCGTTACCCGTGCCATTGCCGACCAAAGCCGTACAATTCGCGTTCCGGTTCATATGACGGAGCGAATTGCGGAAATGAACCGCGTCAGCCGAAGCATGGTGCAGGAATTGGGGCGCGAACCAACCCCGCACGAACTTGCCGATGCCCTGAGCACCTCCCCCGAAAAGGTGCAAAAGATGATGAAAATCGCTCAACATCCGTTGAGTTTGGAAACCCCTGTCGGGGAAAATCAGGAATCCAATCTGGGCGATTTTGTGGAAGATGATTCGGCTCCCGCGCCGGGCGAAAGTGCCTCGCAAATGATGTTGCAAGATGAATTGCGCCGCATCTTTAATTCCCTTGACCCCCGCGAAGTGCAAATTCTGCAACTGCGTTACGGGTTGAAGGATGGACGAAGCCTGACGCTGGAACAGGTCGGCAAAAAATATGGCTTAACCCGGGAGCGGATTCGCCAGATTGAAGTACAGGCACTCCGCAAATTGCGCCACCCGCGCCACAGCCGTAAATTGCGGGATTATCTGCATTAATAATAGAAGTGGGGTTAAAAAACATTTCCATCGGAATGTTTTTTAACCCGACAAGAGATAAAGAAAGAGGGTCTGCCATGCGGCAGACCCTCTTTTTGTTGGTGTTGGTGGGTTGTTTTTAGAACGGAATGTCGTCCGGTCCGAAGTTGTCGAAATCGTCCGCCGGGGGTTGTTGCGGCGCACTCATCGTACTGCGGCGATTGCCCCCCGCCGCTTGCGGTGCCCGTTGTTGTTGGGCAGGCGCGGCTTGTTGGCGGGCAGGTGCGGCTTGTTGATTGGAGCGTGGTGTGGGTGTAGACGAGTTATCATTAGAATAACTCCCCCCACCGGCATCATCCCGTCCGCCCAACATTTTCATGGTCGCGGCGCGGAGTTCATAGCTGGCACGGGATTGACCGTTTTGGTCACTCCACAGGCGTGGCCCGCCCGTTTCGCGATCGGGAACCAATTCACCTTCGATGAAGACCTGCTTGCCTTTGTGCAAGTATTGCTGGCAGATTTCGCCCAGCTTGCCCCAAGCAGAAACACGGAACCAAACTGTTTCTTCCGCAGGGGTTCCATCATTGTTTGTCCATTTGCGGGTAGTGGCGATGTTGAAGGAACAAACATTTGTTCCCGATTGGGTAAAGCGAGTTTCGGGGTCGCCTCCCAAATGACCGATAACTGTTACACGATGAAACATGGTGACTATCCTTTCTGTCTCTGTTCACGCGTATGTGAACCATGTTTGACAATCACAATTGTAATAGCACCCTGCGACAGATTTTGCAAACAATTCTGATGTTTGAAATTTTACGTTACGGGATAATTGTGGCTCTGCCCACTTCTGCTCCCGTATCAGACAAATAGAAAATCAGGAGGTAGCGGCTTCCGTCCGGGGGAGCGGGCAGTTCATAGGTATCCAGAATAATCTCCCCCTCCCGCCAAAAGGTGGTGGGGTAAGCGTTCCGCACCGGGGGGCGATCAACCTGACATTGCTCACACGCTAATACATCTCCATCTGTAACCACCCGCGCCGACACCTGTAGATTTTCAGCAATCGGTTGCAGAACCCGCCAAGCAACCGTCAGACGATGCATTTCGCTGTTGGCGATGGGGGAAAGGGTCCACCCCGCTAAGGTAATGCTTTCGGTAACGGGTTGCTCCAAGGGGAATATCCCTTCCGGCACGTTGGTACGGGGTGATTCCAAAACCTCGATTAATGACCCTAATGCACTTAAAGAATAGCGATTTGCCAGCCCTGCCAGTTCCCGCGTCAGGTAAGGGCGGCTACCGACCACAAATGCCGCCTCCACCGCCGCTAATCGTTGAGTGGGGTCATCGCCCCCTGCCATTTGCACCTGTGGGGCAACCCCTTCCGCCTCTTGCAGATAACGCACATAGGTTGTTTCACCCAACAACCCAACCACCACCCCGTTCGGCGGCAAGGGCTGGTTCAGGACATCATGTCCGTTAAAGGGAACCCCGTTCAAGGTGGGGTCGCCTGTGAGATGGCTCCGATCTATCGTTTCCCATTTTCCCAATCCGCTCACGACCATTGACAGCATAACATATGTCCAAAGCTTATGACCATGACGCACCCAAAACGGAAGGGGAGAAACATCTTTTTGTGACACGGCACGCTGATCGCTATTCCAAAAAGCCGTAAACCCTACCCCTACGAAGAAGAGCAAAATCCAGAGGACGGGAATCCAAAACACCTCCGGGTCGGGAACCCGGTAAGCGATTCCGAAAATAACATGGGTTGCTAATCCTGCCCCTAAAAATAATGTTTTCAGGGGTGGAGTCCGTTGGAAACACCAGGTCCAGACTCCCCAAATCAGTACCAATACTCCGGCAAATCTCCATCCTGTAAAGCCCAGCTCTTCTAATGTCAATTGAAGAAAAAATAAGGGAGGCCGCTCCCGTTCCAGCGGATTTTCGCTGAAAAACGCGGTGTACTGACAGGCAGTAACCCAACAGGTAAAACCTACTTGTTGATAGGTTCCATCAATACTGCCCACCTCTCTCCGTAACGGAAGCCACACATAAAGGCTAAGGGGCAATGCAAACGCCACGATTCCAATCACGATTTGCTTTGGATTCGGGAGGGATAGACCTTTCTTTTTGCGCCACGCTTTTCGTAAGAACAACCCGACCCATGCCACCACTATCGCGGGAAACCACAGAACGATCATCCGATGGTGCGCTAACCCCAACCCCATCAGGAACAATACATCCGGCGGTAGGGGGTTGCGCCAATCGTTGTTCATCCAGACCAGCACCCGCCAGACCAACGCCGCCATGATAGCGATGTGAAGCGTATATACTTCCGCGACGGTTGCTTGTGACCAAAAGGTGGGGGTAAAAGCAAACAACCCTGCCACTGCCACCGCCGCCAGGCGGGGCATCCCATACACGAATAATTGCCGTGCCGCCAGAAAGGTGAACCCGACTGCTATTGCGCCGAAGATAGCGGAGAGCAGATTGGCACGCCACGCCATTTCGCCAAAGGGGAACAGGTGAGTAAAGAGCGTGAGGAGAATCGCAAAGAGGGGATAGCCGGAGGGGTGGGGGATTGCGCCGCGTACCGCCACCAATTGAAATTCCAACGTATCATCATTCAACGAAACCACCCCCGGCGCGAGGGTCAGGCAATAGACGATGAACGTAAACCCCGCCAGCAGAAGGGCAATGGCACCATCTTTGCGGGGGTCAAATGTGTATTTCATGCGCTTTGCATTGTCAGAAAGATAAGAAAGAAACCGAGTTTTCAACGGCAGAAACCCGGTTTCGACATGAGTAATACCACCAGACGATTACAATTGCGATTGCAATTGTTGCAAGGGGGCGTGCATGGGGCGCAAACTTAGCCCCTCTTCCGTGAGTGCTACTGCCTCATCTCGCCGCCCCAATTCCAGATAAGTTCGTGCCAGATGCCATAACAGATTGGCTTGCAAGTCGTCACGATCACGCGGTAGAAGACTCTGGGCACGGCGCAGGGGCGCAAGTGCACTGGCGGCTTCGCCACCCATGCTGTACATGGAGCCAAGCGTCCAGGGGGGCATATAGCTGTCAGGGAACAGGGAGACCGTTTTTTGCAGATAATCCAACGCCTCCTCCATGCGCCCAATACTTTGCAGATAGCGGGCGTAGACACAGTGGGAACGCACATCATCGGGGCGCAGGTCAATCAGTTGCTCCTGAAAGGCAAGGGCTTCACGCCAACGTCCCAGTTCCGCGCTCCGTTCGGCGGCACTCTGAAGCAGAGTGGCATTGGTCGGGGTCCGGCTTAATTCTTCCAGAATCAGGGAAAGCCGTGCATCGTCGGTTAATTCTTCTTCTGCCGCACCCTGTAAATTTAGTGCCCGTTGAATATCGGGATGTTCCCGCCGCAGAACCAGAGTGCGAATATCGGAAACTTCGCCGGTGGCATGGTCTATGCGCGTGTGTTGCCCCCGTTCAAAATAACCCCGGTCTACCGCAAAATTGCAAAGAGCTTTCAATTGGGTGCGGCTGAGGGGCAGTTCGTTGAGTTCATAAATCCGTCCGATGAGAAAATTAAAGCTGGTAAATTCGTGCGCCCGTTGCACCCGATCCACCGCCCGCAGGAACGCCGCCATCGTGTTATCATCGAAACTGGCGGTGCGGATTATTTCCTCTTCTTCTTTCACCCCTTCTTGCTCGGCGATTTCCGGCACATACGCCCAATCCACCAGATCCCGCGTCACGACCTTAATCAGCCCGTATTTTTCCATCTCTTTCATAAAGAGTTTGAACTTGGTAAAACCGTAGGCGCGTTCATCGAAGCCGCCCATGCGTTTGATAAGCTCATGCTTGATGTAGGCTAGCAGGGCGCGACCCTCTTTCTGGCTCTGACGCACAATGTCTAATACCGTGCGGGCGGCACGGTCAATTTCAGGGTTGCCAAGGGTTTTGACATTGGGCAACGGGGGCAAATTGGCGTTGCCGTTATGGGTGGAGCGGCGATGGCTGGCGGCGGGGGCAAAGAGCGGTTCTACATCCTGGTCGTAGAACAACATCTCGTCCACACTACCCATCAGGTGAACACTGGTCGTCCACGATACTCCGACCACCACGACCCGCTTCCCGTAGGGGCGCAGACTGTTCACAATATGGACAAAATCGGCATCCCCTGAACACAGCACAAAAGTTTTGATGGAGGGGTGAATGTGGCAGACTTCAATGCAATCGGAGGCGAGTTTTACATCTACGGAATTTTTGCGCCGTTCCCCTTTGCCTCGCACGGGAACATAGACGGGTTCGATTCCGGCATCATAGAGCGCGGCGGGGTCGTCTATATGCCATTCTTCCTGCCAATCGGCATAGGCACGCCCGATGACAATGCGCCCGTAACTGCGAGCGGTTTCATAAATAGAGGAGATATTCGGTTGGTATCCGGCATTAATGAGACTGAATTTGATGTTCTCCCAATCAATAAAAAGCGCGACATCATATTCGTCGCTCATGGGAGTGGTATAGGGGTAGTTCATAACTCCTCGGCGGGTTTGAGGCAAAAGCCGCAAAGCCCTGTCACCATGTTCACCCTCAGAAAAGGTATGAACTCAAGAATGGAGGATATTATGCCACAAAACGGGCACAACGTAACGCAAGGACGCAAAGGAGCAAAGACGCAGGGGGTTTTATAATTATTACCTTAAATCATTCACTACCCTATGAATTCCATCTCGTACATATCGCTCACCAAAATTGATAACAAGTCCCAAACGTAGGTTCGTCAAGCGCAGATAAGTGAGAAGCTGGTTTTCGGTGATGGGATTGTAATTCGTTTGTGCCTTACATTCGACCAGAACTTTGTGTTCCACCCTTATATCCAAACGTAGTGGATGTGCCAGTAATACTCCTTTGTAATAGATGGGCACTTCTACTTGACGCTCAACCAGAAGCCCACGCAGGGCAAGTTCATATACCAACGCTTCCTCGTAAACGCTTTCCAACAAACCGGGACCACCCAAAGTACGATGCACCTCAATGGCACTTAAAACAATGACCCGTGAAATTTCATTTTCGTGCATAACTCGCTCCAAAGTAAAAACGCAGGGGCAATATCTAAAATTGCCCTCTGCGTCTTTGCTCCTTTGCGTCCTTGCGTTACGCCGTTCCCGTTACGGGTTTAGGAAGAGTGCAATGGCAAGGAGCGAGACCAGCCCGAAAGGAATGGAGAAGATGACCCACAGGATGGCTTTTTCATAGCGAAGGTGCATGTAATAAAGAATCACCAACGCGGCTTTGATCACCGCGATTGCCATCATCGAACCCGCCACTACCCCCTCGGACACGTTGGCTTGTGCCCACGCATTGGATTGTTCTATGCTTGCCACAAGGGAAGGGGAGCAGATGGCGGCAACCGTACATTCCAACTCCCCTTTCAAGACTTCCGCCAAAGCCACCTCTGCTACGGTTGCAATCAGCAGAATAATCGCAATGCCCCAATACAGTCGGAACGACCCGCCGTGATGCTGGTGATCATCATGGTGGCGGACGACAGGTTGCTCTTGGTTCCCTTTGCTTATCGTTGTTGTAGCCATCAATACCTCGTCAAGAAGGCATGAACGGGACAATACAAACGAATGTCCCGTCCACGCTCTGTGCTTAAATCAGATACAGAATCGTGAAGAGGATAATCCACACGAGGTCAACAAAGTGCCAGTACAACCCGAATATTTCCACAGCGTTGTAACGGCGGGAATTAAAATCACCGCGATGAGCACGAATTAACACATAGAGGAGCAGTAGCACCCCGATGGCAACGTGCAAGCCGTGGAAACCGGTGGCGGTATAGAAGGCGGCGGCAAAAAGACTGTCCACGCCCCCGGCAAAGCCTTCGGCAAAGCCAAATTCTTCATGCAGAATATGGCTCAATTCCGCCCATTCCTGACTTTGGTTGTACAAGAACGCCAAGCCGCCAATGAGTGTCAGCCACAACCACACCTTCATCATGCGCTGATTGCCTTTTTGGATGGCATCAATCGCGCTTACCACGAAGACACTACTGAGCACCAGAATAAAGGTGTTGATGGTGGCAAGGACGATGGCGACATCAGCATAAGGCTCACGATGTTCCCGATACAAGTTGGTGGTTTCGTCGGGGTTTAGGCTCAACGCTACCACAACGGCAATCAGGGCGGCGAAGAAAATGACTTCGGAGGCGAGGAAAATCCACATCCCCAGCTTATCGCTGGCGACTCCGGTTCCCGGTTCCTGATTCGCGCGAAACTTACGGGCAATTGTAATATCCATAAACGTTAATCTCCTACTGCCGGAGCCGTTTCCGGGAGCGGCTTGTAGGGCGGAGTCCATTCATAATCGTATGGATCGTGTTCCACCGTGAGCGGTTCGTCAAAGTTGTGGTGGGGCGGGGGTGAAGATGTGAACCATTCAAGAGTACGGGCACCCCACGGATTTGCCGCCGCCTGTTTGCCTTTGGCAAAGGCATAAGCGATATTCGCCACTAAGATCAATTGGGCAAAGCCCAGCAGGAACGCGCCCACCGTAATCACCAGGTTCAATTCGGTAAATTCGGGTGCATAATCGGCATAGCGGCGCGGCATTCCTAATGCCCCCACCGCGTGCATGGGCAGGAAGGCAAGATTGAAGCCGATGAAAGAGAGCCAGAAGTGCCAGATTCCCATCCGCTCGTCTAACATTTTGCCGAACATCTTGGGGAACCAGTAATAAATTCCGGCGAAGATGGCAAATGCAGACCCCCCGAACAACACATAGTGAATATGTGCCACCACGAAGTAGGTATCATGCAGGTGGATATCTACGGGGATAGACCCCATCATCACGCCCGAAATCCCCCCGATGACAAACATGGAAACCAATGCCAATGAGAAGAGCATGGAGGTGTTCAGAATCAATTTGCCGAACGCCATCGTTCCCAACCAGTTGAAGATTTTGACCCCTGACGGAATCGCAATCAACATCGTGGTCAACATGAAGGGGATTCGGAGTTCGGGTAGGAGTGCCGATGCGAACATGTGGTGCGCCCACACTACAAAGGAAAGGAACCCGATACCACAGGTCGCAAAGACAAGGGCGCGATAACCGAACAGCGGCTTGCGGCTGAAGACCGGAATCGTTTCCGAGATAATGCCGAAGGCGGGCAGAATCATAATGTAGACCGCCGGGTGGCTGTAGAACCAGAAGACGTGTTGCCACATCAGGGGGCTACCACCGCGAGCGGGGTCGAAGAAGGGGAAGTTGAACTGCATTGCCATGAATTGCAAGACGATCCCCGCCGCCAACGATGCAGTTCCCAGCACCTGTAACACCGCCGTCACGGCAATATTCCATGTGAACAGGGGTAAGCGGAAATAGCTCATCCCTTTGGTTCGCATATTCATAATCGTGACGAGGAAGTTCATCCCCCCGACAATACTGCTCCACCCGACAATGAAGAGCGACAATGCCCAGAGCAATTGCCCCGGTCCTTGCGCGTTGGTCAAAATCGAAAGGGGCGGATATGCCGTCCAGCCCGATTGGGCGGTACCGCCCGGCACAAAATAGCTCGCCAACATCAACAACCCCCCCGGCACCAATAGCCAGAAAGAGAGGGCGTTTAATTTGGGGAACGCCATGTCGAACGTGCCAAGCTGAAGCGGCACGATAAAGTTCCCAAAGGCACCGGTCAGCATCGGGATGATGAAGAAGAAAATCATGATCGTCCCGTGCATGGTGAAGAATTGGTTGTATTGTGTGGTGGTGAAGAACGTTCCCGGAAGGGCGAGTTCCCACCGCACCAACAACGCCATCAGCCCTCCTAAGAAGAAGAAGGCAAAGGAGGTCCAAAAATATTGAATCCCGATGACTTTGTGGTCGGTGCTAAAAGAGAAATAACGCGCAATCCCGTGCGGCTCTTTTTCAGGCAAGAAGGGAATTTTGGTTTGGGTTGCCCACAGCAGGAATCCAATCAGAACGAGCGTGAGTACCACCAACCCCTTGATTGCAAGAAAAATCCCCAGTACCGCCCCTGCCGTGTTTTGTTCGGCAGTGGGGGGTTCACCCTGGGCATATGTGGTGCTAATGGTCAGCACCATCAAGACAAGTGCCGCCACCATGCCAATGGTAAATCGTGTACGGGTAACACGCGCCATCCATTGACCTATGTGGGTACGGACCATTTTTGCCATACGGCTCCTCATACTTCTAAAAGCGACTGTTCGTAGGGTGCGAACAATGCCCGATTATTGTTCCA
>CBKYSX010000112.1:0-9076 GCA_966690745.1 uncultured Ardenticatenales bacterium | reverse complement strand
CTTGCCTACCTTATCATCAAAAAAGCAATGGAGGATATGCCTTTGGCAGTAGCAGTCGGGGCATTGGTGGCAGTCGTTCCGCAACATCTGGCGATGATTGGCACCTTGAACAATGACGCGCTTTGTTTTGCGGTTGTGGCGGGAGCGGTATATCAAATGGTACGGATTCTGCGGTGGCAGGGATATGTACCACAACGGCAATGGTTAGGATTGGGGATACTAGTAGGCATAGCATTGATTACGAAAACCCTCGCGTGGATTGCCCTCCCTTTGGCAGGGTTCACCGTCCTATTGCGGTGGTGGCAGGAACGCAAACAGGTGGGGGGTGAAACCCGCAAGGCAACAAGGGCATTTTGGAAGAACTCTGTCACACTCGGCGTGATTGCCCTCCTCTTTATCGTGCCGTGGTTCACCCGTAACACCCTTACCTACGGCGCGTGGGATGTTATGGGTCTACAAATCCATGATGAAATTGCTGTCGGTCAACCCCGCACGGAGGCTGAAATTGAACAGCGCGGCGTATGGGGCACAATCAGCAACGGCGCACAAACCACCTTCAATTCCTTCTGGGGCCAATTTGGTTGGATGAAAGCACCTCTGCAACAACGTGAATATCAGATTCTATTCGGGTTTCACCTGTTGGCAGGAGTCGGATGGGCGGTATTGATAGGGCGTACTGTACAAAACCCTTCTGCCCCGCCGTTCCGTGCCGATATACTATTACTGTTCGGCGCGTGGCTGTTCATCAATCTAGGGTTATTGATTTATTACAATCTTGAATTTGTTCAATATCAGGGACGCTATCTCTTTTCGGCATTAACACCGATTGCTTTCTTTTTGATGGCGGGGCTGGGTGTACTTGTCCCGAAACCATGGCGTATGTTGCCCTGGGCGGCACTGATACTATTCCTGCTCTATATTGATGGGCTAGCACTCCTGGAACGTTTGCCGGGAATGATGAACTATTAAGAACTTCCGGTAAGGTAATGTACCTCACTGTAACAAACTATTGACAAACTACGATTATTTAGGAATTATTTATCTAGTGTTCGTTGTTCACCCTGTAATCGGGAACGACGAACGGTATTGGTTACGTTGTGAGACTTGAACGCGTGATGCCCTATCCAACCCTCAACCAAATTGCCTCCTGGGTCCATGGTATGCTCGGCGATGAATTTCCCGCCGATACCAATGGTATTTGGTGGGAAGGGGACGGGCGACCTATCCGTACATTGGGGTTGGCAGTGCAGGGCAATAAACACGTTGCAGGGCAAGCCATTGCTCATAAAGTAGATGCCGTTCTGCTCCATCGTCCATGGGGATTAGGCAACCTCCCTGATGATATGGGTATCCTCGCCGTCCATGAAGCGTTGGATGAACGACTAACTACTGCCGAAAATCCCTGGCTGGCGGAGGCATTAGGCTTTGCCCTGAGCACCAAAATCCGAACGCCCGCCCATCGTCCCCTCCTCACCCTTGCCACTGCCGATGAACCCATGACAGTCGAAACGGTGATGAATCGTTTGCGCGAATGGTTTCCCCCGATGGAATGTTGGAATCTTGCGCCTCCCGATATGCCTGTCACCAAAATTGCTTTTGCCACAGCTATGCGCCCCGCCCTCTTAGCCATTGCGGCGGAATCGGGCGCAACCCTCTACCTCACCGGAACGCTCAAAGAGAAGGCTCACCCGTTCTTGGAACAAAGCCATATCACGGCGGTGGGTGTCGGGCAAGCGGCGGCGGAACAATGGGGCTTGCTTTGGCTGGGAAGCCATTTGCAAATGGAGTTCGGTATCGAAATTTTCTGGTTGGATGAGAACACGACTTGATAAGAATCGTGCCCCCATACCTTCACAGGGTTTGTTTGCCATTATTTACATATTTTTCGTAGCACCCCTTATAATTTATCTTCTACCATAGACGTTCGACTTTCCCCATGTTTTTGAAGGACTTCACGATGCTTAACCGATGCCTTCCTGTCCTTATACTTTTCCTGAGTATTGTTCTATGGGAGACCACCACTTATACGGGAACGACTCAGGGGTCTATGTCTCTCTGTGCGCCTCTTGTACAAAGGCAAGAACCAACCTTACCTGATGACTTGGTACTATTAGTAGTACAAGAAGACCCTGTAGCCAACCTGGTATGGTACAACCCCGATGGAACCTTTCGCTACCCCATTTCCAATAGCGAAACCGATGGAATTGCCCGAATATCCCCCGATGGAACGCAGATTGTCTTTAATCGAAGACAAAACGATAATAGTCTACATACCCTGCTCATCAATGCCGAAGGTGGAACCCCTTTGGAACTATCCTCTATTTCTGGTGGGTACATGCCTTATGACTGGTCCCCCGATGGTCGCTATCTGGCATATGGGAACTCGGGTGCATTTTATACCTATGAAGTGGCTACAGGTATAAGTACAACCATAAGTGTCGCGCATGAAAGTTTTGAATATGTTGCCCACAGGTGGCATCCTCAAACCTTTCAAGCATATTATTTTCACTTTGGTAGTTCACTCTTTGTCCAAAATTCTATTTTTCGCGCCAACGGAGATGGGTCTGAGCCAACCCTAGTTT
Source organism: uncultured Ardenticatenales bacterium (assembly GCA_966690745.1). Taxonomy (GTDB): domain Bacteria; phylum Chloroflexota; class Anaerolineae; order Ardenticatenales; family Ardenticatenaceae; genus CBKYSX01. Next base: position 6,494 of record CBKYSX010000112.1, on the reverse strand, counting down.
TTGAAACAGACGATACCGATAGCCTTGAAACCATTTTGGGGGATGGTCGTCTGGTAGTGAGTACCGCTACGGAAAATCGTTTTGACCTAACACTCCTTCAACCCGACGGCTCCGACTATGAATTACTACGGAGCTGGTCACGCCCCTTTATAGAGGTAAGTGTTAGCCCCTCTGCAACGGGACTTCTGTATGAAATAGATGATACCCTCTATTGGGAAGATTTTGCGGGACAGCCGGTAGGCGACTTCACTCCTCCCTGTAATGCTCCCTATGATTTTTGCTACATAAGTGACTTAGAATGGCAACCGTATGGCAATGCACTGGTATTTACATGGAGCCAACAAGACCAACAGGGGAACGCCCACTATCAGCTCTACACCCTTGCCATGGATGGAACTGCACCACAGTTGATCACAACGGAATCTACCCTATTTCAATCTGCCTCTTCTCCGGACGGACGGTATCTGGCGTATGAGGTGGAGGATAAGGTTATGGTCCGGGATATGCAGACGCAGACCATTGCTACTACACTGACAGCACCGGGAGGGGGAGCCACCCATTTCATTGGCTGGCGACCTACACCCTAAAACATCTTCGTGTTGTCTCCGAAAAAGAGCGTAAGGATGGGGGGCATCTCCCCATCCTTATCCAATTCCGGCTCTGTAACTATAATGCGATAGGCAATTCATCATGCTTACACCTTATCACACCCACGAATGAATTTTCTTAAACGCCTCTTTGGTGGTGGTTCCCAACCAACTCAAGATAACGGTATCTATTTCTACGTGCGATGTAGCAACTGTGGGCGCGTCCTCCATACCCGCCTCCACCCCGGCAACGATTTATCGGCAGGCGAGGAAGGGGGCTATGAGGTTCGCAAAGAAATGATGGATGATCGTTGTTTCCGCCGTATCATCCTTACTGCCCGTTTTGATGATAACCGCCGCCTAGTCACCCAAGAATTGGAAGGGGGCGACTTTATTGATAAAGAGACGTGGGTGGCGGAAAAAGACCTGCCCCGCCGCTCTCCAACCGAATGACCTCCGATGCCACGCTTGAATCTGCGATTGCTGTAGTGAAAGCCGAACCACACCACGCGGACCATTGGTACACATTGGGTCGGCTGATGGCAACCGCAGGCTACCCTGACCGTGCCCGTGATTGCTTCACCCGCGCCGTTGCCCTTGACCCGGACGCGAAAAAACCCGGCGCACGGCAAACCCCCTTCCCCTCCGAATTTCCCGACTGGCTGGTATAATTCTCGTGCGTACCTTCGTTTGGTATCACATCAATCTTAAGCACCTATTTAATGGCGAAACAGGATTGAACGGTGGGGGGCGGTTCCCCCTCTTGGGAGGGGGTTAGGGGGTGGGTTCCCATTTGATACCCGCCGCAACCTCTTTTGCTAAAACATATCCGTACCAGAACGCACGGTTCAACCCATCAGGGTTTTGTTCTCTTTCAACCCCATGTGAACTCTATAACCCCGTAACAGTATGGACACCGAAACTCTCAAGGTCTATGACCAAAAAGCCGCTTCCATTGCCTCCCGCCATTGCGGGAACAAGCCCAATCGTATTCACGACTTAATTCTCAGCTATTTTCAGGCAGGCGAATTAACTGCCGATGTGGGTTGTGGCAGTGGGCGTGATACGGAATGGTTACACCATCAAGGCTTCCCCACTATAGGGTATGATGGATCGGAAGGGATGTTAGCGGAGGCACGGCAACGTTTTTCCACCGGCGACTTCCGCACCGCTTACCTCCCCGACCTTGCCGACATTCCCGACACCGCCTATCTCAACATACTGTGCAATGCCGTATTGATGCACCTTCCTATCAACGAAACGCCCACTGCGCTCCATCACCTGGCGCGGATTCTACGCCCCGGCGGAAGGCTGATTGTTTCCTTTCGGGGGTCGCAAGAAGAAGACGAACGGGAGGCGGATGGGCGGCTCTTTACACGGATTCCCCTTGGCGACATGACCCAATGGATGGAAGATGCCGGTTTGAAAGTGTTAGAAGCCGAAACCCTGCCCGACCCGGTACGAACCGGTGGTGTATGGAGCATGGCAGTCGCGGAGCGATAATTATGGACGATCAAACCATTCGTATCTACAACGAAAAGGCGCCTCAAATTGTTGCGCGTCATTTACAACACGGTAGCTATCCCAATCATCTTGAAGCGAAACTCACCACCTATTTTCGTAGGGGGAAGCCCACCGCCGACATTGGTACGGGGAGCGGGCGCGACAGTCAATGGCTCTATCATCAGGGCTATCCGGTTGTGAGTTACGATGGCTCTGAGGGGATGCTGGCAGAGGCACGGCAACTTTACCCTGAATGTGATTTCCGCTACGCGCTGTTACCCCACTTAGCCGAAATCCCTTCCGCTACCTATACAAATGTGCTTTGTAGTTTTGTGCTGATGCACCTGCCCCAAGCGGAATTGCCCGTTGCGATTCAAAATCTGGCGCGGATTCTGCACCCATTGGGGCGGCTGATGGTGGCTTTCCGTCCAAGCCGAACGGATGGTGAACGGGAAGCCGACGGACGGTTATTTACGCCCATTTCACCGGAGCAGATGTGCCGTTGGATGGAAGCCGTGGGCTTGACCATTTTAGAAGCAAACACCCTGCAAAGTTCAAACTACGAAAATCAACAGTGGCATCTTATCGTCGCGGAAAAGCCCGCGTAATCAGGCATGGCACTCTTAAGGTTCTCGGCGATTCACAACGGAGTACAGACTGCGGAAATCTCCCTGACGGAGATATATGACCGGGCGACCTTCACCCGCTTTGAGAGCCGATGGGAAGCCTTTTTTGCTTCCGACCCTGCTCACCCCGCTATCTATCAGAAAGACGGGGCGACGATTCACTATCAAACCGGCTATTTTGTGCCGAATGTTAGGGATGTACGTCCCCCTGTATTGCTCTTGTTCGGCAACCCCGCTTCCCACTCCACCAAAATCGGAATGTGTTTCTCCTACGAAGGCAACCAACGGAAACACCGTTTCTGGTCAGTGTTGAAGGAAAGCGGCTTTTTGGAGTTTGACGATGGCTCAGAAATGGCGATGTTGGATACCGTTTCCCGCAACGCGAAAATGAAAGCCGACTTTCTGAATCTGCGATATACCTCTCCGTTTCGTATTGGTATCGCCCCGATCCTTTCCATGCCAAGTACCGCCAGTGCCCCTCCGTGGAGTGGGGTAGGTGGACTGTATAAACTGTTTGGCAAACGTGCTTTGCTGATGCTTCTTGCGGAAGAACGCAAACGCATTGCGGAGATTGTCGGCTCATTTTTAGGGGAACAAGGGGTCATTGCCGCTTTCCAAAAAGATGCGTACGAAACGGTGCGTCTGCCGGAATCACCCCCCTACACCCTAGACCATGCCAGAGCCAATCAGTTGACGAGTGCCTATCGTGGCAACCCCACCATTCCCTTGTTTGGCGGGGTCCCTACTCGCTTCTGGACCGGGCACGCCATCCGGCAGGGACTGCATAAGCTCCGCCATAAGATCGAACATTATTTTGAATGACAACAGGAACCCGAACCATGATTCTTTCCCTTGGTGATGCCGTCGTAGACCTTGTGGCGGGCGGACTTGAAACTCTGCCTGCGTGGGGGCAAGACCGCGAAGTCAGCCACATTACGCCTCATCGCGGCGGGGCGGGGCTAAATGTTGCGGTCAATCTGTCCGCATTGGGGAACGATGCCACATTGGTGGGGGGGGTTGGAGATGATACTTGGGGTGCGTTCCTGCGGGAGGGCTTAACTGAAAGAGGTATGGATGGGCAGGGCATGGTCACGCTATCTGCCCCCACCGCTGTCACAATGGTATTAACAGGATCGCAAGACCGTGCCTTTGTTTCTGTGTATGGCGCAACTGCCAGTTTCCGCGCCACAGACCTTCCCTCTCCATTACTCCAATCCGCGACCCACATCCATTTGAGCGGCTACTGGCAAAGCCGCGCCTTGCAACCGTCTTTGCCTGCATTGTGCGCTGAGTGGAAAGCGCAGGGCAAAACCATTTCACTGGATGTCGGCTATGATGCCACCGGACAATGGGAAAGCGGCATCCATGATCTGTTACCTCTGGTAGACCTGTTCTTCCCGAATGAGGAAGAAGCCTGTGGCATCACCCGGCAGGCGGACTGGCGCGATGCACTGGCGGAATTGGCGAAGGTAATCCCCTGGGTTGCCATCAAACGGGGCGCGGCAGGTGCAACCCTGCGCTGGGGTATCATGGAAATCAACCAATCCGCATATCCTGCAAAGGTGGTAGATACCACGGGGGCGGGGGATGCCTTCAATTCGGGCTTTTTACATGGGTGGTTACAAGGCTGGTCGCCGCAAAAAGCATTGCAATATGGCTGTGCGATGGGGGCATTGTGTGTCGGGCGTGAAGGGGGCAGTACCGTCCCGCCAACTATTCAGGAAGTTGAGAGATTGACCAATTAATTTCTTCATCATGTAGGTAGCTTGGAAAACTATATTTCTAACAATGTTTTCCAGTTCGCCCGTAGAAAAAGCGCGGCTTGAGTAAAGGGAATATCAGGCAGTTCGAAGTATAACTGTGACAACCTTTTTAGTTGTTGAAGGGAATCAATTGAAAAATTCTTTAGGATTTGAGTGCGTTTTGATTCTTCAACCGGATAAGGGTTTGGGAAAAGAGACAAGGCATCGTCCAATAAAATAACGTAAGTATCAGCGTTGATAGTTTCTAATGTTTTCAATATATCCACAGCATAGTTGCCGCTTGAATGGAAAAAGAATTGGTAAAAACCGCCATTTGTCACTTGACTGTCGAACAAGTTTACGTGTATTGGTACACGTTCTATACGAGTCAATGTAGAATATAATCGGTTGGTACGGGTTGCTGTTTGGGTAATCAAATCATCAAAAGCGATAACTACGCCGTAATGGTCTCTCCAATCCAACGCCTCTTCAATCTGCGCTTGAGTATACATACTAATGCTCCTGTGTCCCGTAGTAACTGTATTAAACTTGCGGACCGCGACAACCTTGTAAGGTGAGGTCGCTTCCGAATTGATTCAAAAGGGGTTATTCTTCTGCGATGACCGCGACCTTGCCGTAACGATTGCAATAGGCGGCGCGGGCTTTTCAAACCTAAGTGAAAGCGAGTTTCTGTGATAACGATGCGGAACTCGCTTTCTTTCCATCAGGGACTATGCAGGCACGGATTCAGCAGAACTTACCTTTGATTGCAACCTTAATCATTTTTTGGCTCGTCGTAGGCGTGATGGCGGCGGTTAATATCGTCCGCAGTGGTGGGTTTGCCTATAACCTGGACGACCCCTATATCCATCTGGCGATTGCCCGCAATTGGGCGGATTACGGGGTATGGGGCATGACCCGCTATGAATGGGGGTCGTCCAGCTCGTCCCTTTTATGGACTGGGCTGTTAGGAATACTGATGAAACTTGGTGTACCGGGGCGGGAGTGGATGCCCCTCTGGTTAAATTTGCTTTTTGGAACGGCGATTTTAGGCATCGTATGGCGATGGTGGCGGGAGGCATTTCCGGCAAAAGTCGGAACTGTAACAGTGCATATCGGAAAACGTAGGTGGGCAATATCTCAAGCAACCGTGGCAACATGGGGGGCGGTTTTAGCAATGCTCTTCTTCCTTTTTGCTGTTCCCATTCCCGGACAGGTACAAAACGGGATGGAACACCTGCTCCAAATCTTGCTGACATTGCTGGTTATGTTCCAAACCGGGCGGGTCGTTGCAAAACCGAACCCGACATGGGCAAAAGAAGAATGGATATTATTGCTTCTCATTCCGCTGATGACCATGAGCCGCTACGAGAATCTCTTTATGGTGGCGGCGGTAATGATGGTGTTGCTATGGCAAAAACGGTGGCGGTTGGCGGCGGCTGTTGTCGGGGTTGCTTTTTTACCCTTGGTGATTTACGGGTGGATTTCGGTACAGAATGGGTGGTATCCCCTGCCCAATTCCATCTTAATGAAATCAGGCTTTGCCGTGAATGGATGGCTGGATGTGCTCATGTTATTGGTGGGGCGCAATGCAGTCGAACGCCTGTTGTTCATTGAAGGTCATGCCATCGTGCCTGTCGTCTTGCTGATTATCGCGGCACTCTTCCTCAAAATGCGATTAGGCGGGACCACCGCCCCACGCTCCGACACGGAACAAAAAACCAATACCATTCTCCAAACTTATTTAACCTTATTTCTGTGGACACTTCTGCTCCATAGCATGTTTAATTCCAGTGCGGCGGGGTTGTCCTCTTCACGGTATACGGGCTATTTGTATGCCATGATTCTGGCGGTAGTGGGATATGTGGCCGTGCGCTGGGTGGCGCAGGAATGGAATCCGCAACCCATCAGGCTGGGCTGGCAACAGATTCCACAGGGGGTGGTAGGGCTGGCGATGGTGGCATTGATGGCATTTCCCTTTGTGGTGCGGGGCGGGCGCGAACTTTACTATCAATGGTATGGCTCCTCCAACATTT
>CBKYSX010000111.1:0-9077 GCA_966690745.1 uncultured Ardenticatenales bacterium | reverse complement strand
CCCCGGCGGGACGGTCCCGCCGCACTGCCTCTTTCTCGCGCCATTCCGCCAATTCCCGCAGTACCGCCAATTGGGTTGGCTTGAGCTTGTTCATCCCACTAATCCTGCGGTATGCCTCTCGCGGGTCGGCGCGGCGGTAAAGCGCAGGGTCGCTCATTTCCGCCCATTCTTCTTTCAGCCAATCTTGCCGCCCCAACGCCTGCAAGCGTGAATCCAGCCATTGATAGACAGGAAGCAAATAGCGCACATCGTCCAGCGCATATTCTTTTTGCGCGTTGGTCAGGGGTCGGCGCGTCCAATCAGTGAGGGTTTCCGATTTGGAAAGGGCAACTCCCATAACCCCTTCTACCAAACGCGAATAACCGATTTGCGGACCCAACCCCACCATCGCCGCCGCTACTTGCGTATCAAACAAGGGTTTGGGAACCCGCCCCATTAAGTTAAACAAAATTTCCAAATCCTGGGACGCGGCATGAAAAATTTTAAGGGTATTTGTATCGTCCAGAACCTCTCCAAAGGAATCTAGCGATTGGAGTACCCGATAATCCAAGATTGCTTCCTCTGTTTCGGTGGCAATTTGGATAATTTCGAGTTGCGGAAAATACTGTCTTTCGCGGACAAACTCGGTATCTATGGCGATGTGAGGTGTCCCCTTAATCCGTTTAACGAGGGCGCGAAGGTCCGACATTGTTTCGATATACATACGCTCTATTGTTCTGAAATCGGCGCGTTTGCCAAGTTATCCCTATGCGTATTGCGCTCTTAGAACCCTATTTTACAGGCTCCCACCAAACATGGGCAGAAGGATATGCCCGCTACAGCCATCATGAAGTGCGGCTGTTGACCATGCCCGGCTACTTCTGGAAATGGCGGATGCACGGTGGTGCGATCACACTGGCGGCGCAGTATCGTGCTATTTTAAAAGAGGGGTTTACCCCCGATGTGATACTCGCCAGCGATATGCTTGATATTACCACATTCCTGGCATTGACGCGGGATGTCACCTCGCAGGTTCCCGTTGTGCTCTATTTCCACGAGAACCAGTTGACCTATCCCCCCGCCCCCGGCACAAAACGGGATTTGCATTATGGTTGGATTAACTACGCATCCTCGCTGGCAAGCCAACAAATCTGGTTTAATTCTCAATACCATCTGGAAGTCTGGTACAACGAACTACCGCGCCTGCTCAAACATTTCCCCGATTTTACCCATTTGGAAATGATAGACCATCTGCGCGAACGCAGTGTGGTGATGCCGCCGGGGGTGAATTTGGCGCGGTTGGACTCACCCGCTGACTATCCGGGGATTCCGCCGCGTGGCACCCCCGGCGAACCACCTCTGATTTTGTGGAACCATCGCTGGGAATTTGATAAAAAGCCGGAGACCTTCTTCGCCCTGCTGGACCGGCTGGCGGCGCAGGAAGTTCCCTTCCGGCTGGCGTTGGCGGGCGAGAGTTTTCGCAACCAACCTGCCGAATTTTTGGCGGCGCGGGAACGTTTTGCCAAACAGATTGTCCATTTTGGCTTTGCCACCGGCGAACAATACCGCGCCCTGCTACAGCGAGCGGATATTGTGATTTCAACTGCTATTCACGAATTTTTCGGGATTGCCACCGTGGAAGCCATCTACGCGGGGTGTATGCCTCTCCTTCCGGCAAGGCTGGCATATCCCGAACTGGTCCCCTTTGCATGGCAGAATATCGCGCTCTATCGTACCTTTGGGGAGGCGTTGCACCGCCTGACACAATGGTGCCGGGAGGGGGTTCCCAATACCGGCGAGTTACAAGAGTATGTCAAACAGTTTGGGTGGGATGTCGTGGCGGGGCAGTATGATAGCGCGATGACAGGACGCGGGACGTAGGACGCAGATACGACAACGGCGTAACGCAGGAACAGCAGTGATAAGTGGTTAGTGATGAGTGAAAGACAGACCCCAAAGAACAACCACGACCTTTTGCCGTTCTTTGTAACCTTGTGCCTCTCTGTGATCTTTGTGTTTTCCGTACGCCGTTGCCGTTCCTGCGTCCCGCGTCCTGCTTTCCGTCAAAACGGCATGGTTGCAATGATGTATTCGTAGAGGTTTACAATGTCTTCGGCGGTGATGGAGAGGATAGCGATAACAACAATGGCAATCAGCATTATTATGAGGGCATATTCCACCAACCCTTGCCCCTCTTGATGACGAGCCATAATGCCTCCGGCGGGCGAGGTTGGAAAATAAATAATAACCCACCCGCACCTATAAAGATGATAGCAAGAAGTGTAACAAATTTTAGGGGTGAAAGATAGGGAGACCTTACGGCTATCGGTTGGAAATCAGAGCATAAACGAGAATATAAGAAAAAACCGTGCTTTTCGGGGAAAAGCACGGTTGATGGTATGGATAGGAACAGGATTTCGCGTTTGATTAGCCTTGTTGGAAGGTGAGCAACAGCCCCCCTGCCCCATCATATAAATTCAGGGTAGAGCCATCTACGGTAAAGGTATCGGTTTGGGCAAGCGCGTTAAGATAGGCGGTTTCCTGATCCATCAGATCCGGGTCGCCGCCCATTTTGGTGCTGGCAAGCGGCGAAAAGGTCAGCGTATTCTCCGCCACCGTATAAGTTCCGGTATAGCGGTTGATAGAGGCGTTGCCCGTTGCGCTACCGTCCACACCAAAGGTAAGGGTTACACCCGACCCCGTTACTACTGTTGTGCCATCACTGAAGCCTGTCAGAGTCCAGTTGGTGTCATTGAGCGATATGGATGGGGTGGTTTCGACTTTGGTTTTGCTCACTTCTTCCACCAATAGCCAACGAATCGAAGAGCCATCGGCGGGCGGGTTGGCAATTTCTTCTTGCCGTACTTTTAATTCGTACAGAAAGCCCGGTTCGTAAGTGAAACCTTCAATGTCGCTATAGAAAAACTGCCATTCTTCATTTTGGCTGTATTTGATTTGCAAACATTCCATCGGTGCAACCCCCACACACTCGGCTTTTTCGGGTCCAACAAAGATGGTGACAATATTTTCACCCGTTTCTTCGGGTGTGGCGGCGGTTGCCGGGCTACAGGCGGCAATCAGGGTGCTGATGAGCAGGACAAGAACGAGTAAAAACGGCTTATGGGAAGTCATCGGCTTGAATCTCCTATGGGTATGACTATGAATTGATTTGGGTTCAGGTTTGTATCTTTTTTCACAACCTTGTAGGGATAACGGCACGGGGAAGGAAAAGGTTCCGCTGAATTTATATCCGGTATTGTGGTCCCCTATTGTAGTAATGCCAGCCTTGCCCCGCCACGAGTTCCGCTTCGCTCACTCGCGGCAACCATGATTTTTCCATGTCAACGGAACAAACCCTCTTCTATTGTCGTACTGTAGAAAAGCGGTGAAGCCGAGTACAATCTTTCTATCTTCACCCTTTGCCCAAGAACGAAACGCTACTGAAGGAGTAATGATGACTCTTCCGATTCGGAAATTGACCCTGTACAAGCACGGGATTAGCGTGATTGAACGGCGCGGCGATGTGAATGGCGACCAATTGACCCTGACATTTGATGTCAATCAGATGAATGATGTATTGAAAAGTCTGGTGGTCTATGACCGCGCAGGTGGGCAGATTCGCAATGTGGCGTATGACGCGCCGGAAGACCGCGCCGCCAAATTGGAGCGTGGCACGATTCATCTTTCTCCCAACCACACCATTAGCGATCTGTTACGGGATTTGCGCGGGAGGCAGGTAGAAGTGGTTCTGCGAGGTACAACCCGCACCGTAAAAGGAATTGTGGTAGGGGTGGAATTACCCTCAAGCGGACAAGAAAACAATATCAATCTCGGCGCATCGAACAATGTTTCACAGGGATATGTAACGCTGTTGAGCGAGGCGGGAGTTGAAACCTTTCTGATCGAAACGATTGAACGACTGGTGATTCTGGATGATGGGGCGAAAAGCGACCTTGATTTTTTCCTCCGCGCCAGCGTGATTGAGCCGCAAAAGCGGAATGTCGTCTTTCGCCTCTCCGAAGGGGCGCATGATATGGTCGTGCGCTACCTTGCCCCCAGCCCGACATGGCGGGTCTCTTACCGCTTGGTAGGCGAAACGAATGAGAACGGGGAGCGGGAGGCACTTCTACAAGGATGGGGCATTTTCGACAATCCCTTTGATGAAGAATTAGAGAATGTCAACGTCAGCCTGGTATCGGGGATGCCGATTTCCTTTATTTATGATTTGTATACCCCCTTTACCCCGCAACGCCCTGAAATTAAAGAAGAGGCGCGGGTGGTGGCGGCTCCTGCGGAAATGGAACGGGCAAAACGTGCGCCAAAGGGGGCGATGATGCGAAGCATGGCGGCAGAGATGATGCCCGCACCCGCCCCGATGATGGCGGCAGGAGGCTATGCCGCCGATGAAGAATCATTTGGGGGCGTTCGGGATGCCTTAGCAGTCAGCAGTACCGCACAAGCCGAGGGACAAAATCAGGGCGATTTGTTTGAATATCGCATCAACACCCCCGTGACGGTACGGCGCGGCGAAGCGGCAATGGTTCCGATTTTGATGACCTCGCTCCCCTATCGCAAAACCTACGTCTATAACCGCCAAAAACAGCCACGTAACCCGATGGTCGTTCTTCGTTTCGATAATCCGGGCGAGCTTACCTTAGAACGGGGTCCGATTACGGTCATTGAAAATGACAATTATCTGGGCGAGGCAATTTTCCCCTTCACCCGCCCCAATGCCGAAGTGTTATTGGCAATTGCGGTAGATTTGGGGATCACCATCTCGGAAAAACCCAAAACAGAACAGCGTACCAATCGAATTTCGCTCCAAAACCACTACCTGCTTTTTGAGGAATATCGTTGGCAAGAAGTCACCTATGAGATTCAGAATACCAACAGCGAAGGGGTTGATCTGCTGATTGAACATCCCCGCGACAGCGAGGCGACGCTGGAACCGGAATCGGGAACCCCTGAAGAGACAACGGCGAATTTCTATCGCTTCAAAGTTGCGGTTCCTGCCGGGCCGGACGGGAATGCCACACATACGATACGCGAACGGCGGCTGATTTACCGCCACGAACAGGTGCGGAACCTGACCTACGACGCACTCAGCAACTATCTGAAAAACCGGTGGTTGGATCAGGCATTGGCAAACAGCCTACGTGATTTTCTGAATATGCAGGCTCAATTGCAACAACTTCAGCAACGCCGCGCCGGAATTGACCAAGAGAAAAACCGCCTGACCGCGATGCAGGAGCAAGCCCGCAAGAACATGGGCGGGTTGAAAGATACGGGCGACGAAGGGGCGTTACGGGCGCGGTATGTCAAACAATTAAATGAATCGGAAGACCAACTCGCCGCCTTAGAAAAACAACGCACTACCCTCACCAAAGAAGAGGAGGCGTTGAATCAACGCATTGAGCTCTTTCTTCGTGAGCTGGCAGGTACGAAATGAGATTCGTAACACTGTTCGTCGTCTTACTGATTGGGTTGCTGACCGCTTGCGCGGCGGAAGCCGAAAGCGGTAATGCGCCCCTTCCCGCCGATGTGACCATTCAAGAGGTGCATACGAAGTATGAATGGTACGGGTGGGGGTCACGGGGGTATACCATGGATGTGGAATGTGACGGTGGTTCCTGCACCGCACTATCTACCTGTAGCGACAGCCTTTCTCCCGATGGCGGAGAAACCGTGACCTATGACCCCGTTACCGTTCCGGCAGAAAATGTCTACAACCTGCGGATTATTGTGCCGGATTCCCAGCCCGTGGATGCCCCGCAAGAGGTGATTGACCATACGGATGATTACCCCCGCTATGAAATCGTGTTGCTGACCAGCGAAGGCGAAACCTTGACCGTGACCAGTACCTCTAACACGCCCGACAACATTCCCTGGAATTTGCAACGGGATGGGCAATGGTATGTTGACAATGGCAACACCTTCGCCACCATTCATGGAACATTGGTGGAGGCGGCGGGTGCAACGGCGTGTTGGGATTTTTAGAAGGCGGAAAGCAGGACACAGGACGCAGAAAGCGGAAACGACATACCGCAAAGACGCAAGGGGGCAACGGCGCAGGGAAATTCCTTTTAACGGCATATCACAAAGAAGCAGATAGAAAATCCCAATTTATATCGGTTGCGCCGTTCTTTTTGATCTCTGAGTCCTCTGGGGTTCCTATCCTTTGCCGTTTCTGCGTCCTGCGTCCCGCGTCCTGTAAAAAGATATGACTTCCTGTATTTCATGCCGCACGGTAGCGGGAGAAATTTTGCCGCCGGGCGGCATTTTGTTTGAAGGTATCTACTGGAGTTTTTTTCTGCGCGACAAGCCATTGTTGGTGGCAGGGCAGGGCTTCATTGTGCTGAAACGCCATTGTGAAAGCATGGCGGATTTAACCCCCGCCGAGGTGGCAGAGTTGGGGGTGCTCATGCAACGGGTCAGCGTGGCGTTGATAAAAGTAGTAGGGGCGGAAAAGGTACATTTCGGTTTGTATGCCGAGGATGTCAAACATCTACACCTCCATGTTACGCCACGCACAACGGCACTTCCGGCGGGAAACATTCCTCTGACATTGTTATCGCTATGGTATGGGTTATTGGCGAAAATAGGCATACGGCAGGGGATGGATGATGCGAGTGTCAAGCGTGTTGCAGAACGGGTGAAAGTAGTTTTGGAAGAGGAGCGAAAATAATATCACCTCAACATTGCACCACCTGTATAAAACAAGAAAGAGGCTGAGTTTTCAACGGCAGAAACTCAGTCTCTTTGTTTTGTATATCACTGCCTTTTTTTATGCCAACGATGGCACGTTTTTGGCGGCTTCCCATGTGGGGTGTGGTTCTGCCGCAAAGAGGCCGGTTTCGATGGACTCCCCGTAAGCAAAGGGAGGATAAAGGCGGCTAAAGGCTTCGGTTTTCTGCGTTTGCCGCAAAATGGCACTCACCAGAGGATTGCGGGAACCGGTCAGCGGTTGTTGGCTGGCGTGGCAGGCAATTGCCTTTTCTTTCACCAAAATGTAGCTTCCTACCGGAACTTTGGTGGTCAGTGGCACATCCCACGAAGCAATGTCCAAAAGATTGACATCTTGATTCTGCCCATGGCGGCGCGGGTCTTTACCAAAGAAGGGCATGAGCCATGTGGTTATTTTCAACCACAATTTGGAGAAAGAACTGACGTAGAGGCGCGGAATGGTGCGGGAATGAGGGGATAGTTTCGCATTATCCCAATCCACCCCGTAGAGCAATTCATACGTACGGCGGGTCGCTTCATAACATTTGATATGGTCGGGGTGTCCATACCAGCCATATTGGTCATGGGTAATAATGGCATCGGGGCGAATACGGCGAATGTGATCGGCGATGCGTTGTGCGACTTCATCAAGCGGGGCGACATGTAGACTTTCCGGGTGCTCATTGTCCGCAGACCCCGCCATGCCCGAATCTCGAAAGTTCAAGAAACGCAATCCGTTAATCCCCAATTCGCCCACTGCCCGTTGTACTTCTAAAGTACGTAGCTCTGCAACCGTTTTATCATTGGTCAACCAATGCTCGTCCACCATACCCGCTTCGCCCCGTGTGGCACATAAGTAATGAACATCTACGCCTTCGGCGGCATATTTGGCAATCGTTCCGGCAGGACCATGAGATTCGTCGTCGGGGTGGGCGAAGATTACGAGTAGGGTTTTCATGGTTGTTCCTTTCCAGAATCTGCCATCTTTACTGGGCAAATTTGCGGTTGATGTTTCTTATTGACGTACCCCTATAATACTTGATAGTCGCGACAACATCTGTCGTCGCGCACTATTGAAATGCCCACTACTCGGACGATTTGCAGGTTGTTTACGGTTGTATTTGGTGGGTGTTACAAGGGTGGTTTCGACAGGGGCGAATGCGGCACAAAAATGGCTTTTGGGGTGGTTTTGGGGTAACTATCAGTGCTGTGAAGGGAGCGGGTAATGCAAATTTTAGTAAGGTAGGTACAACATGATTCCACATAAACTTTTACGTGCGGTTCGCGCTCAATATGGCACACATGTATCTTACAGAAACGGTATTTCCCTTAAAACAAAAAAGGCACGGAATTATATCCGTGCCTTTTTTGTTTCAAGAACCTTTTAATTATCCCGCAAGACCAATCGCAGGGTATTCACCAACAATTCCTGTTGGGCGCGGGTCATACGTTCTTCCAAATCTATCAGGTTGTCGAAATCGTAAATGGGAACCGAGATTTGCCCGAGGGTTCTGCCTTGCCCGTCGCTGGTATGCAGGATTTGCATGGAGAAATGGGTTTCCCGAATCTGTCCTGCGGTAAAGGCTTCATAGGCACGGGAAACGGGGTTACTTCCATAAGGGTCAAAGGTGGGATATTGACCGGGCAACCCGACTTGTAAATTAACGACCTGATTGGGGAATGCCTGAAAAAAAGAGTCACTGAGGGGTAATTGCCATCCGGCGAGGACTATCAAATCGGGGCTAAAAGGGCGAATGATCTCTATCAGTCCTTGATTGAACCCTTCTTCCCCTTCGCCGCTATAGCGGAAATCGCTAATGTCATGGATAAATGCAGGAATCTGTTCCTGTTCGGCGCGGAGCAATCCATAACTATATCGTTCGTGAGAAACCACCGCGACAACATGCCCGCCGAGCGTTTCCCAACGCATTGCATCTAAAACACTTTGTAATGTCGTTCCGGTTCCGGCAATTAATGCCACAACCCGTTTATTTGTATGCGTAGCCATGCTATTAATACCTTGATAGAGAGGAGAGAAAAAGGCGATTTACTGCACCGTTTCACTCTCTTGTCTCCTCTCTTTCCTTATATTATACCTATCGGCTACGACCTTACCGCAATATATCTCACTTTCGTAGTGCTGTGATGTCGGGTATTTTAGGAAAACGTTACCCGTTCTGGCGCGGTAAAGTTTGCCGATAGAAAAATTCCAGTAAGTACTCGTTGACAAGTTTGGGGCGATCTGCCATTGCGTTATGTCCGGCGCGGGGAATAAAGCGGAACGTAGCATCAGGAATGGTTTCTGCCATTTCTAACCCTAATTGGGGTGGTGTAATCACATCCCGTGTTCCCCACAAAATCAGCGTCGTCGCCTC
>CBKYSX010000110.1:0-9124 GCA_966690745.1 uncultured Ardenticatenales bacterium | reverse complement strand
TGTGCCCCGCCCACCGCACAAACGCCTAACAGATGAAAAAGGGTATTTAACGGATTGGGCAACCCTTCATACGAAAGGGCGAAGGTTTGGCGCAATGTGCGCTCCCCCTCCATCGTGGAAATATCCAACAGTGGTGCTTGTTGCAACGCCGCCAGTGCATCAGCACTGGTTTGTTTACGCTGTTTCATGCGGCTTGCCGTAATCCGCAATGCTAAGGCAAGCCCTTCGAGATATTCCACCAACTTCTTCGCGTCTTCCGCCTCGCGCTGTTGCTCCATCCGTTTCCATCCTAAACCTTGCGCCAACAACGCCACCCCTTCCTCTATATCCAACATATCTACTTCTAAATCCGATAGAGGGTCTACTGCCACACGGCTCGTCACGAGTGTCATCCCCGGCATTGGCAATACTATGTCTCTGACGATTTTCCGTGTTTCGGCGGGGGTTGACGCAAGGCTTTCCGCATTGTCCACCACCAGCAACACCTTTTTGCCCCGCACCTGCCCGTGCAACAATGCCACGACCTCATTCAAGGCAGAAGGCAATTGCACCTCTCCCATTCCAAATTCCCGCACCAACAACCCCCGAATCGCCGCCGCCGCATCGCCGCCACGCACATCCAGCCAGTATTGCCCATCGGGGAAGAGCGTTTTGGTTGCTTTGTCCTTCATCACCTGTACCGCCAACGCGCTCTTCTCCACGCCGCCAATTCCCCATAACACCAATACATTGCGCTCATCTGCCTTGCGTAATCGTTTCCAGATTTCCGCCAACAATTTCTTACGCCCCACAAATAAATCGGGGGTGGGCATCTTACTGTCATGGATAGGGGCGGGGAGGGTTGGGAGTAATGCCGGTTTGGGTTCAACTACCTCAATCCTATCGTCCGGACGTTCAACCCGCACCTTGTTTTCGTATTCTTGCTTGATCACACGAATCGCCCGCTTTTTGCGTTCGTTGTGCAAAAACCAAACTATGCCTGAACCAATGGGAATCGCTCCTAAAAATAATTCAGCTACGCCTATTACATCTGGCACAAACAGCCAGAAAAGCACCGTTATCGTAATAATTAGGGCAGCTACAATTCCGCCTGTCCACCACAAAGCAGGGCGTATCCGATCTTCAGCAAGTTTTTCAATTTCATCATCATCAGGGGGAATTGTGAGGTTTCTGGACATTTGGTTCCCTTAAAATCAAACATGGATGGACGTGGTTATTATGTCAAATCTTTATTAAATTGTGAACCCACCCCTCATTCCGCTACGCTTTATATGGGGAACTATCGTCACACCACCCCTTAGCAGGGGTTTATGTATAGGAATATTTTGGTACACGAATGAACCTGTGGTAACAGGTGGCGTGAATGTAGCCCCGTGTGTAACCCCTCGTGTCGTTCGAGGGGTGGAACGTGGGGTGAGGATTGAAAGAGAGAGTGCTTCTACAAAGGTGTCTACCGCAAAGGGGGTAGCCGATAGGGTAGACACCTTAGACACCTTTACGTATCGTCCGTTGTGACCACTGTATAATCTTAGTCTTCCTTGGGCGTTAGCTCTACCAGTGCCGTTTCTCAATCCTCCCTACTCAATACCCTATAGCTTTTCCGCCACCGCCGCCATCACTCGTTCCCGCAACGCCTCCCGCCCCTCCCGCAACGCTGTCACCTTTTGGCGCACATCCGAGGTAAAGGCTTCGTTCTGAATCAAGCCCAAATTGATATCCACATTCAACAACGCGCCCTTCATCGCGGCATCCGCCAGCAATAAGCCCACCCCGACGTCGCTGACAGCGTTCGGGTTGCCCTTTTCGGCGAGGGTAGGTGCGTACTCAAACAATTCCGCCGCCCATGCCGCCACTTTCAACGGAACCTGAGTGGCATCCATCAGCGTATTCTGAATCGCCGCCTCCCGCGCACTTGCCTGCGTGTCGCTTTCTTTCGGCATCTTGTATGCGCCCATGACCCGTTCAAAGACGTGCGCGTCCAACTGCGCCAGATTGGTCATTTCGGCGCGGATTTCCTCGGTGCGATTCAGGATTCCCTTCAATTCCTCCTCCACCCCTGCATACTTCTTCTTCCCGATGGTCAGATTCGCCACCATCGAAAGCAGAGCCGCGCCCATCGCTCCCGCCACCGCCGCGCCTGCGCCACCGCCGGGGGTCGCCTTGCCGCTTGCCAGATCATCCAAAAAGTCGCCTATCGTTTGCGAACGCACATCCATCATAATGGTTCTCCTAAGCGCATCGTTGAAACATCTTCAACCTTCCCACCCCTGGTTCCGCTTCGCTTCACCAGGGGCTACTAATAAGCTCAAGGACCACGACATACATTTGTTCCGTTAAGCTCATTAGTAGCCGTGAGTGTAGCAACGCGGAACTCATGGTGGGCATGTTGGTATATATATTCACCAACGCGCAATTGGTTGTTTTATTTGTCGAAAAGTTCTCCGCCCATTATGCTACCTTCTAACCAATTTCCCGAAAATTGTCGTGCTTTACTCTTAATCCTTCTCTCTTCACTATATGTCCATCTACATCGCCGTTGAAGGCGTAATCGGTGTGGGCAAAACCACCCTCGCCACGCTTGCCCATTGGGATTACCACGCCGAACTCATCCTCGAAGTCTTTGAGGAAAACCCCTTCCTTGCGCCCTTTTACAGCGACCCGGAACGGTATGCGTTCCCGGTGCAGGTCAATTTCCTGCTCAGCCGCTATCACCAACAAAACCGGGTGCGGGAACTGTTGGGCAAAAAGCCGATTGTCAGCGATTACCTTTTTGCCAAAGACCGCCTCTTTGCCCAACTGAACCTCAAAGGGGCGGAATGGGATACCTACGAACGCCTGCACGACACCCTTGCGCCCCATGTGCCCGCGCCCGATGTCGTGGTCTTTCTCCGTGCTAACGTAGATACCCTGATGAATCGTATTTCCAAACGGGGGCGGGAGTACGAACAGGCGATGCCGCACCCCTACATCGCCCGCCTCGCCGAAGTCTACGACCATTATTTCGCCACTTACACCGCCACCCCCTTGCTGGTGGTGGATACCGACGACCTTAATTTTGCCCATAGCACCAACGACCAACAGCATGCCCGCGCCCTGATCCGCGATGCCCTGACCACTGCCCGCGCAACGGTTGCCCAAAATCATCTCGCCTCACGGTAAGGGAGTTTTTCTGTATGAAACGATTTATTGCCATCGCCGGGAATATCGGGGTGGGCAAATCCACGCTAACCGAACATCTCTGCGAACGGCTGGGCTGGGAACCTTTTTACGAAGCGGTTGCCGATAACCCCTATCTTGCCGATTTTTACGACAACATGGAGCGGTGGGCATTCCACAGCCAGATTTTTTTCCTCAGCCGCCGCCTGCAACACCATCGCCAGATATTAGACCAACCCGCTTCCGCGATTCAAGACCGTTCCGTTTACGAAGATGCCGAAATTTTTGCCCGTAACCTGCATTTACAAGGTAAATTAAACACCCGCGATTACGGGGCATATCAGGAGCTCTATCAGGCAGTCGTCGCCTTCATCCCCCCGCCTGATTTGATTGTCTATTTGCAAGCCGATGTCCCCACCCTACTCCACCGCATCGCCCAACGCGGACGGGGATATGAACAACAAATTGCGCCTTCTTACCTTCAACAGTTAAATAGCCTGTATGAAGAATGGATTAACGGGTTCAATCTCTGCCCCGTTCTTACCATTCCCGCCGACGACATCAACTTTGTCGAAGACCATGCCATCGTCGCCCACATCGCCAACACGGTTCTGGACCGCCTGCAAGGCAAAGCAACATTAGTATTGAAGAGTGAAGAGCAAAGAAATAAGAGCGAAGACTCAGCACTCTCCCAAATTCATTCTTAACTCTTTTCTCTTCGCTCTTCACTCTCTGTAGGAGTTTTATGCGCCGCGACATCACTGAATGGTACAGCGAACGTCTTTATCTGAATATGCCGTTGGTGGTCTATGGACATGCGGGCTTCCCGATACTGATGGTTCCCACCGCCGCCGCCGACTATCTGGAATACGAACGCTTCCAGTTGATTGAAACCATGCGCCCTTACATTGATGCGGGTCGGATTCGGGTCTATTCGATCAACAGCGTCAACCGGCAAGGGTTGATGAACAATGAGGCATCGCCCGCGGTCAAAATCGAATATGTTTCCCGCTATGACAGCTATATTGTTAATGAAGTTCTGCCCTTCATCCGCCACGATACAGGCGATCACGGGGCATTGCCATTAATTACGGGCATTAGTCTGGGGGCATACCTCGCCGCCAACACCTTCTTCAAACACCCCGACCAGTTCGCGGGGGGTATCTTCTTTAGCGGCAGTTACGACATTCGGGGCTACATGGACGGTTATTACAGCGATACCGTCTATTTCAACAACCCGGTGGATTTCCTCAGCAATATGGGGGACGGACATCACCTTGATATTCTGCGGCACGGCAAACGGCGCATCATCGTCTTTACCGGGCAAGGCGCATACGAAGCCCCCAACCGCTCCCGCCAGCTCTCCGATATTTTGAGCAGTAAAGGGGTTCCCCACGAACTGGATATGTGGGGCTATGATGTCAACCACGACTGGCCCTGGTGGCGCAAAGCCATGCCATATTATCTGGGGAAACTGTTCAGTTAGTCGCTTTACTCAGATTTAAGAGTGAAGAGTAAAGAGTGAAGGCATTTTCCGGGTCTTCACTCTTCACTCTTCACTCTTCACTCCCTATGCCTGCCCTTACCTACCACCTCACCCCCCTACCCGATGGTACATTGCGCCCCAATGCTCCACAAAAAGCCGCATCGCTCAATGCCGCCTCTGCCGCCATCCCCGATGGCGGGTACACCACGCTCCGCACCTATGGCAAAAGCGGCATCATTGTCTTGAGCCATCATTTTGACCGTTTAGAAGAATCCGCCGCGTTGCTGGGGCATCCCTTTCACTTAAACCGTTCCGCGCTTCGCTCAGTATTGTGTGAGATAGTAGAACAAACCCCGTGGGAGGAATCCCGTCTGCGGGTTACGGTGGATTGTACGGTTTCCCCCGGCGATTTGTGGGTATCGGTAGAGCCGTTGCCCCTGCCCGACCCGATTCTGTATGAAACCGGGGTTGCCTGCCTGATCCGCACCATGCACCGTGACAACCCCAAAGCCAAATACACGTCGTTTATCACCGCCAGCCATACCGAACGGCAGTTGGTGCAGGGGGAGATTAACGAAGTGCTGATGGTAGGAGAAGCCGGGGGCATTTTAGAAGGGCTTTCCAGCAACTTCTTTGCCTTCTATCGCGGAAACCTTTACACTGCGGGGGAAGGGGTTCTGCCCGGTATTACCCGCACCCTGATTTTAGAGGAAGCGCAACGGGCGAAAATCCCTGTCATTCTGGAATCGCCACGCCTCGAATGGCTGGCGGATATGGACGAGGCATTTATTTCCAGTGCCAGCCGTGCCGTTTTACCAGTCACCCGGATTGACGGGGTTACGATTGGGGACGGCACCCCCGGCATTCAAAGCCGTATATTACTGAAACTCTATCAAGAACGCCTTGAACAAGAAATCGAAGATGTGTGTAGATAGTAGGGGCGGGTCAAGGAATGATAAACTTCCCAAAATGAACCCTTTGACCCGCCCGTCGTTCGGACGCAGCGACGCGCCAGGTTCCCCGCTCTAAAGAGGCGGGGCTATAGACCCGTTGTTTCTCAAGACACCTTCGCAGACAACGGGTTTATAGCACGGTCACTTTAGTGCCGTGAATGCCCGCGTCCAATCATTATGGCTTTCATTCTGAGTCTCCATAAGTCATTCACGGCGGGCGGGTCAATAGGTTTATGTTGGAAGGTGCTTCATTCCCTGACCCGCCCCTACAACTAACTAACTGACCACTCTACATGGCAAGATTGGTAAACCGCATCCTCGCGCAAGAAAGGACTCGCGCTATGGCAAAAGAATTGAAACGTGTTGGGCTGATGGTGGGGCGGGAATGGTCGTTTCCGCCCGCCTTTATTGAAGAAGTGAATAGCCGGAACGAAGGGGTGATTGCCGAATTTGTGAAAATCGGCGGCACGAAACAAGACCAACCTTGCCCCTATGATGTAATTATTGACCGTATCTCCCACGAAGTCCCCTTTTATCGCTCTTATCTGAAGAATGCGGTGCTTCAAGGAACCCACGTCATCAATAACCCCTTTATGTGGGCATCGGACGATAAATATTTTGAAGGCGGGCTTGCCACTAAACTGGGCGTGGCGCACCCCAAAACGATTCTTTTACCCAACAAAGATTATATTCCGGGCATTGTCACTGAGTCCCTACGCAACCTTGAATACCCATTAGACTGGCAAGCGATTGTGGATTACACGGGGTTGCCCGCGATCTTCAAAGATGCTCATGGCGGCGGCTGGCGCGAAGTCTATAAAGTAGATTCGATTGAAGAACTACTCTACCAATTCAACCAGAGCGGTACGCTCCAGATGATTCTGCAAGAATTTATCGAATGGGAGCAATATGTGCGTTGTATGGTGTTGGATCAGGAACATGTCCTGGTGATGCCATACAACCCCAAAGAACGCCGTTATGTGATGGATGAAGGCTATCTCTCGCCCGAATTGGAAGCCCGTATCATCAGCGATTGCCGCAAGCTCTGCCGTGCTTTGGGCTATGATATGAATACGGTGGAATTTGCCGTAAAAGATGGGATTCCCTACGCGATTGACTTTATGAACCCTGCCCCCGACATGGACATCTATTCCCTCACCCCCCTTTATTTCGATTGGGTGATTAAAGAGATGGCGGATATGGTCATTCGCAAAGCCCATTCCCCCACCGACCCCCGCACCGATTATCGCTGGTACCGCTATTTGCCGAAGTAAACCCTGTTACGGGAAATGAGAAATGGGCAACGAGACATTTTTCTCGTTGCCCATTTCTTGTTTTTATAGATATATCGTAATCCCCTGCGCTTCCAGTTCCTCAACCCATTCCGGCACTCTTCGCAATTTATTCCACCGTAGGTCTAACAATTCCAAATTCGGTAACGCCCGAATCCAAACGGGCAATTCCTTCAATTGATTGCCCCTTACATCCAACACCCGTAATTTTTGCAAAGAAGCCATGCTATCGGGAAGGTCGCGCAACTGATTGTTGCGTAACTCTAATGTGGTTAAGTCTGCCAGATTCCCGATGGCATCCGGCAGTTCATCCAACAAGTTCCCTGCCAAACTCAATTGTCGTAATTCGGTTAAATCGCCTATGGAATCCGGCAGGGTCGTCAGGTGATTGTCGCCCGCTTGCAAATATCGTAAGCGGCGCAGGTGTCCAATGGTATCAGGCAATTTGCTCAATGAATTACGATCTATCCGCAAATCTTTCAAGTGGGTGAACCGCTCAAAATTGTGGGGAAAAGTCTTGATACGATTCCCACTAATATTCAAATAGGTTAATGCTGTCAATTGCGTAAACGTGTCGGGGAGCGTTGTCAGTTGTGTATTGCTGGCATAGAGCACCGATAATTTCCGTAAATTGCCGAGGGTATCGGGCAAGGCGCGAAGCGGACCATGACTTAGATCTAATGTGTGGAGTTCGGGAAGCGCACCTATACGGTCCGGCAAAAGTTCCAATCGGGTATTGTGGAGATAAAGATGGGTCAAGTGGGTGAGAGTTGCTATTCCATCCGGCAGATAGGCAATCGGATTTTGACCCGCCGACAGTCGTTCCAGGCTGACTAAGCCCCAAATCACATAGGGCAATTCTGTAAAATGATTTCCCCGGATACTCAACTCCTGTAAATTTTGCAACTGTGCCACCGTGTCGGGCAACGTGGTGAGTTGGTTCTTATACAGGCGCAATATTCGTAGTTGACTGAGTTCCCCAATCCATTCAGGCAAAGTGGTAAGCGCGTTCTCCTCCACATCCAGAACTTCCACCTCGCTCACACCCGAAACTTCATCCGGGAGGTGCGTCAGCCCTTGATTCCATAAATTCAATTCCTTCATCGGTGGTGTTCCTGATCTATGATGAGGATGGAAATAAAGAAAATAGCACCGTAATCCATCGGTTCCCCGCCCTAAAGGGACGGGGCTAATAAGCAAACGACGAAACAGCCTACTAGCCCTATCATGTATTGATAAACAGGAATCGCGCAGAAGGATGAAGGAAATCCCCCCTCCCAAGAGGGGGGAAGGGGGGTGGGTTGTCGTTTCCTTCGCTTCAACCTTGTTTCAATATGCCTCGGTATATACTGCATTCACGCCGCACGGTTGCGCCAGAATGGAGGCACGGTTTCGGGATCGCGGCTGTCGGAGAAAGGTGGAAAGATATTGTAGTCCCGCACCACGCGCAACACGGTTGCTTCGTCCGTCATCAATTGCAGAAAAACGGTCAACAGGTGGTCGGCTTCGGGAACGGCTTCGCGGGGAACCACGCAGTAATCATTCACATAAACCCCTTGCTCAAAAACGCGAATCCGGCGGGGGTATGAGGCACGGCTTCTGTCCCGCCTCAGACGGTAGACCCGTTGCCGTTCGGCATAGAGCGTACTCGGCACATCCAGATACCCCTGCTGTTGCAGACTATGATACAACTCGTCCCCCAGAAAGAGTTGCAGGGTGTTTTCAGCGCGTTGTACGGGGGATAACCCATCGCCCAAATCGGTGCGGTCTGCCACGCGCAAAATATCATGCAGTGCAATGCGGGGCGTGGTGGTGCGGCGGGTCGCTTTCCATTTGAAATGCTCAGGCGGTTGCCCCACCATCGCAAAACCCGCCTGTTGGGCGATCTGCGCGGCGACGTTATAGCCCGCCCACCCTGCCACGCCGGGAATCAATCGGGCTGTTTGTAAGCCATGGGGATGGGCAAAGGCAACCACGCCTGTCCCCACCAAACCGTTGGGCGATTCCAAACGGATGAGTACAAAACGATAGCCATCCGTTCCAACCGTGGTGTCCCGTTCCGCAATCGTCCATGTGCCTTGTAGCCCTTCCCATTGGTCCCGCGCCGCCGTAACCAACGATTGGGTATGGGGGGTGTCGGGCACTTTCGGCGTGTCGTCGCTGGCATGGGGGGAGGCAATCGTCGGGAAAAAATGGCGAATGATGTTCCGTACCGGGGTAACAATCGCATTAGTGAG
>CBKYSX010000109.1:0-9232 GCA_966690745.1 uncultured Ardenticatenales bacterium | reverse complement strand
ACAAAAAAAGAGGGGGCGGGATGCTTATAAGCATCCCGCCCCCTCTTTTTTTGTGGGATTTCACTTTTAGAAAATCCCCCTAAAAGGTAACGGAGAACCCCCGTGGCACCCCCATGCCTAAAGGATTCTCCGTTACTGCGCCCGAGATAAGGCCTTGTGCGAGTCAGGGCGTAATTATTTACGCCCCCCGCCTCCATTCCCATTTCCGTTGTTACCGCCCCCGTTATTACCCCCGCCATTGCCGGGGTTTTCGCCCCCGCCTCCGGAATTGCCGTTGCCATTGCCGGGGTTGCCATCCCCATCGCCATCATTGGGCGGGTTGGGGTTCCACGGTGGCGGAACGGGTGCGGGCGGATTCGCGTTGCCCGGTGGGTCATTGCTCCACGGCGGCGGAACCGGATTCCCCGATTGCGGGTGAGTCGGCTCCGGTGCTACCGTTGGCGTACTCGCCGGAATCGTCGCCGTTGGTGTCACCGTAGCAGTTGCTGTCACGGTTGCCGTAGCGGTTACCGTTGCAGTTGATTCAACCGTCGGGGTGCGCCATGGGGGCGGCACATCCGCAGGTGGGTTGGCGTTGCCGGGCGGGTCATCGCTCCATGGTGGCGGAACGGGCGGGAAATTCCCATTCGTTCCCGTGGTGGTCGCCGTTGCCGTAATCGTCGCCGTTGCGGTCAGCGTCGGCGTAGATTCCATTGTGGGCAGGGGTACGGTTGTAGCCGTAGGGTCCTCCCCCAGCGCCCCCAGAAAATCAAACCCACCGGTGGCAACATTGCCCGCCACAAAGGTATTAACCCCGAACGCCATCATCGTGAGTACAATCAGCACCATCGCGATGGCTGGTACTTGTGCCAGCAACGGGCTTCGGTACAACCCGCTAATCCACGACGGACGGGAAATATTTTGTTGTAAAGTTGCCCATGCAGTTGCCGGGGCAGTGGCGGTTGCAGCAGTGGCGTGAAAATGCGCCGCCGTGCGTTGCCGTACTTGTTCCCACGCCGCTACTTCACGGCGACAATCAGAACATTCTGTGATATGGCTTTCAACTTCTTGCGCGAGATCGGGGGGTATCTCTTGCCCACTATAGGCAATTAGCAAATCACGCAGACTGTGACATTTCATTCTCATGGAACGAGCTCCTGAGATTTCATTATTCGTTTGGCGTGTTCAATCCCCTGCAATTTCTGACGCAAGGTGGTAAGCGCGTAATTCGTACGCGACTTCGCCGTACCGACAGGAATCTCCAGTATTTCTGCGATCTCCTCATACGCTAAATCGTTGTAGAAGCGTAAAACGAGAATCGTGCGTAGTTTGTCATTCAGTTGTTGCGTTGCCAGCCGCACCGCCGTATCCCCCAACTTCTCTTCGGGAGATGGAACGTGTTGCGGTGATGCCCCCATCCCAAGCCGATCCGTAATCCATGTCCGCCATGCCGTTTTGCGGCGGCGGCTATTACAATGGTTCACGGTAATACGGTAAATCCAGGTACTCAGTGCCGCCCGATTCGGATCATACGTATGGCGGCTCCGATGGATTTGCATGAAAACTTCTTGGAGGGCATCTTCGGCATCCTCCGCCGAGTCCAACAACAATAACGCGGTCTTATAGACCATGTTTTTGTATTTGTGGAAGCAATCAGCAAACGCGGTTTCATCGTTGAGATGCGTAGGCGTTGCGTGCGTTTGTCCCATATCTTCACGACCTCGCGAGTTGTGATTTGTACAATACTGT
Source organism: uncultured Ardenticatenales bacterium (assembly GCA_966690745.1). Classification (GTDB taxonomy): domain Bacteria; phylum Chloroflexota; class Anaerolineae; order Ardenticatenales; family Ardenticatenaceae; genus CBKYSX01. Next base: position 7,504 of record CBKYSX010000109.1, on the reverse strand, counting down.
ACGCCATGAAATTTTGAAACGTTCAGTAAGTCTAAAAAATTGCTCAAATTGCCCAATCCCCTGTTGGTCAGGGCAGGTACAGGCAAAAGGCTACGGGTATTGACAATCCGGGACTGAATAGAATGTTAAACAGACTCCCCCTCTTGGGAGGGGGTTGGGGGGTGGGTTGTCGTTTGCATCAAAAAACCCCCCTGCGTTTTCACGGCGGGCGGGTCACAGGTTCCATTCCATACACCTTTGTAAGGTGTGACCCGCCCCTACTCTCAATACCTGATGGAGTTTAGCATTTCCACTTTCTCTCTACCTCTAAATCTCATAAATCGTCCCTTCGAGGCTTAAAATCACGCAACTAAGATTCTACGGACTTACAACCTTCTGTCCTCACATACAGTCCACCGGACTTCGTAGCCAGATAGCCGTGCGGTTTTAACCCCCGGCAACCGGCGACACTTGCGCTTCCCCTAAAAACAAAAAACGTGCAACAGGGGTGCCCTGCCACACGCTTTTCCTCGAACGAAAAATAGATTATGCCGGTGCCCGAATCAGCTCCTCAACGGCTTTTAGTGCCTGTTCCAACGACCCATACGCCCGTACCTGATGTCCCCCATACTGCGCCTGCGAAATACTGTCAACCATAAACTTCGCCATTTCATCACTACCGACGACATACGTGGAAACAAAACGCTCATCCGCCACCCCGCCTTTGCGGGCTTTAGCGGCTTCTGCTAACCCCAAAACCACTTTTTGAAACGTCAAACCACTTTCAGAGAAATCTACGATGCGATGAACTTTACCCTGAATCCCTTGAGAGAGGACGTTGGTTTCTTCGTGGATAAGGGGGACTTCAACAACGGGGTCATACGGCGCGAAAATGCGGATTACGATGATGGGCTTCTTTGCAACGCGCTCAAGGGTATACGGCATGGTTCCCTCCGAGGGTGAGTGCGTGTACAAACGCGGATATAAATGTACGTGCGTAAGCCTATCGCTTCTTTTGCTGAAATACAACGGGACAATTCCCCTACCCGTTCCATAGAATCGCACATGCGGGTCGCACCTTAACCCCAACTACCTCTCCACGGCGATGTAGGGGCGACAGCATCCGCCCGTGTTTGTTACATAAAGGGATTTCGGAATGCAACCTCGCTTGTGAACGGGCGGGCGTGGGGCATCACGGATGCTTCGCCCACCGTACGGACGGGACGCAGGACGCAAGACGCAGAAAACGACAGACGCAGGGGTAATTTCGTAGGGGCGGGTCACATTTTATGGGGCAATCGGCATGGAACCTGTGACCCGCCCGCCGTAACGATGGGACGCAGGAACGACAGACGGCACAACACAGAGGAACGGAGAAACGGAGGATTTTTGGGGTAGGGGCGGGTCAAAATCTACCAATACGCTCCAAAATGACACCTATGACGAACCCCTACCAATAATCAACGATGGGGCAGAAAAATCAACGAGCACCCCCTCTTGGGAGGGGGGAAGGGGGGTGGGTCGCCGTTCCCTCCACCCCTATGAACGATCATCCTCACAAAGGCTACATCCCCGTTACGGCGCGTCCGTCTCCACCACCACCGGCGCAAAGGTCACGGTCAAATTCCCATCCGTCGGGAGCGGCAGTTCATCCCCGTATTGATCCAACAGGCGCACAGTTCCTTCCGGCAATGGAACACTATAGTCGTTATCGCTGTTACTAAAGTAAATCGTATACGCGCCGCTATTGTCAGAAGCCGTAAAGGTATACTGTTCTACATCCCCATCATTGCTAATGGCACTACCCGTATAGATGGTTGTGCCAAACAACCATGACAACAATTGGAACGTGCGATAGGCAGGGCGTGGGTTCTGCTCTTCATCCAAAATCCCCGTGTCGCGCCAACCCGGTCCGCTAAAGGTACTCCACAGCACCGCCTCAATATCGTTGGCAGTGGCGCGGGCATACAACCGCATCACATAATTTGCCTGATCCGCCTGCAATTCGGGCATCTCATTCTCACAGCCATCTTCCATAAAACAGGTCAACCCCGCCTCCGTCACAAAAACAGGCTTCATGGGCACATCCGCCGCCGCAAATTCTTCTTGAATAAAATCCAATTTGCCTAACAGCACCCCGCCCCGGTGTTGCCACAAATAATAATCATGGTCCCAGTCGAAACGACCACTGGCACGGAAGGGATAGGACTGATAGGCAACAATATCAAACGCCTCTGCCCCCGTATTTAGAACCCCGGAAAGAAATTTAGAAGAAGCACAATCCCGCGCCGGGTCATAGGTAAAGTGATAATCACAATTCAATAACAACCCCCCTATCAGCACCTGCGCGTCGGGGTTGGCTTCCTTCATACGCGGGGAAACCGCCGCCAACATTTCGCCGTAGGTATCGCCGCCGTAATAGGTCTCATCGCTGTCATCCCCCCAGCACCCGAAAGCACTATCCTCCATCACCGCAGTGGGGTCAATATCAGGCTTATCATAAAATTCGTAATGATGCACATTGTACGGGGGTTGGCTGAAACGCTCCACCACATCAAACATAAAATCGCCGAACGCATCCAAATCATCAGGGGACACCGCCCCGCACGAATATCCCGGTACGGCTTGCGCCCATGTCGGGGTTCCATGAATCACCAGAATCGGCGTTAATCCGGCGGCACTCATCTGGATCAGGCGCGTTTCCGCATCGGCTTGCCCCGCCCAGTTCCGTTCGCCCTCTGCCGTTTCCACGGCATCCCACCGGTACTGATTGTAGCGCGTCCAACTAATTCCACTTTGCGACGCGGTATAGACCGATTGCGTCACATCCTCGGCGGCAAGCACTCCGCCTAAAATCGAGGGGGCTTTGCCCATCCGCCCCGTCAGCACCGAAAGCGGCAATGCCAGACGATAACCACCACCCTCAGCGGATACGGCATTCATCCACCCCGCCCCTGCAATCAACAGGGCAACCACCACCAAAAGCATAACGGACATGAGACGAAAAGAACGGTGCATAGCGCAGTCCTTGATGGAGAAGTCCCTGCCTCTCCCACAGCTTGCAAGGTTATTAAAATTTATATGAGTACTGATGAAAAAATCACCAATCCTCAACTCATCAAATTATAATATAATAGAAGAAACTGTCAAGGGGATTCCCCCTCTTGGGAGGGGGCTAGGGGGTGGGTTGCCGTTCTTACCATGTGCTAACCGAATCCAAGTGCATCATTCGTAGGGGCGGGTCACATCCTATAGAGTCGTCGGCATGGAACCTGTGACCCGCCCACCGAACAGACAGAACGCAGGATTGGAGGACACAACGTCCCCGTTGTGTCCCTGTCGTACAGACGGGACGCAATACGCAGAAAACGACATTAATTTCGTAGGGGCGGGTCACATTCCCGGTAGAACCTCCAAAATGGAACGTGTGCCCCCCCTTGTTGTCGCGCCCATACATCCCTACGCGCAAAATCATGGGGGTATGGTTGGAATTAGGGCGGGTCACAGGTTCCATGCCCATCGCTCCGTAAGATGTGACCCGCCCCTACACCCTTCCGTTGGTTGTGTGAAATGCGAAACCGCACACATGCCCCCTCTTGGGAGGGGGGAAGGGGGGTGGGTCGTCGTTGTCGTGCGTCCCTGCCTTACGGCGGGTGGGTCATACGTTCCATTTTGGAAATTCCGTCGGAGATGTGACCCGCCCCTACAAACAAATCCCTCGTCATTGGGGAAATCCTTATCTTTAATACCGTTTGTGAATACCACCTACGGTACAACCGTTGCCGTTTCTGCGTCCTGCGTCCCGCGTGCTACCTCCTCCGGCTCCTGCGTCCCGCGCCCTGCCTGCTCCGATTCCACATTCCGCAATCCCACCATCGCCACCACCCCGGCAATCACGGGCGCGATGCCCTGAATGTTAATCAAGGGCAATATCCCGACCACATCCCCCAGCAGGGTCGCCAATCCCATGCCGATGAGTACCACCACGCCGAAGGTCGTCGTAAACGCCCCGAACATCCGTCCCCGGTATTCATCGCTGACGCTGGTTTGCAACAACGCCATCAAACTGGAAAAACTGCCCGCCCCCGGAATCCCCACCACCATGAACAACACCACTCCCAACAAAAAGCCGGGCAGAAAGAGCGAATAGTTAAAAATCACAAGATCAATCAACCCGAACAGAATCGAACAGGGACCGAGCAACCGTGCCGGGGGAATCCGCCCCCCGATTTTTGCCACGACCACACCTCCCACCAAGCCCCCAATCGCCTGTGCGGACATTAACCATCCCACCTCCAACGCCTGCCCGCCCATCACCTCCGTCACAAATGGCACAAACAGCACCGCAATAAACCCTTCCCCGAACGCCCATAACGCGATAATCGTAAACAGCACACGCAGAATCGGGGTCCCCGCCACAATTGCCAGCCCCGCCCGCCATTCGCGCCACACCGCTCCGATCCCGACAGCCTTTGCTGTTTCCTGTTCCGATGGTTCGCGCACCGCCCGTTCAGGCATACGAATCAGCGCAATCATCCCCGCCGCAATCCCAAAGGTCGCCGCGTCCAGCAATGCCACGCCCCCCAAGCCCCACGCCAATGCCAACGCACCCCCCAACGCCGGACCGATCAACCGCGCCAGATTATTATTGAGCGCGTTCAGCGAATTGGCAGTCACCAGTTCCGCTTCATCCACCAATGTCGGAAGCAAGGCATGTTCGGCGGGCGCGAAAAATTGCCCTACGCACGATTGCCAGAACGCCACCACATAAACCACCCACAGCCATTCCTCCGATTGCACCAACGCCAATGGCAAGACCCCGACCATGTGCAACAGATTGGCAATCACCATTGTCCGTTTGCGGTCCCAGCGATCCACAAAAACCCCCGCCACCGACCCCAACAGCAACGTGGGCAATTGCCCCATCATAAACATAATCCCCGTCGCCAGTGCCGACCCCGTTAACTGAAAAATATAGGCGGGCAGGGCAATTCGCAACATCCAATCCCCCGTCATCGAAATCAGCCCGCCCCACCACAACAGCGCGAAATTGCGCTGAAAAAGAACTTTCATCATCGGGTTATCTCCAGCGTCTCCGCTACGGTTAAAATGTCCAGCGCGGCGTTATCACTGATACTCTCAAAACGGGTCACCACCACCAGCCGGTTGTCCCGCTCTACCGTCACTTCGGGCAGAACTCTCATGCGCGGATGTGCCTTCCAGAACTGTTGGGTTTCGGGCAAATCGAACGCCAGATATTGCAGACTATTCGCATCCACCCAGCCACAGGCGGGGCATTCAATCCGCACCCCGTAGCCCAACCCCCTGTAAGCGGCGGGCAATTCCTCTTCCCGTAGCAGACGCGGCTCGCTCTCCGCCTGCGCCCCACAGCGAATGCAGGCAACCCGCCGATGGGTAATCGCGGTACGGTAAAAGTCATTCAACAGGGTGAGTTGGCGCGACAACATGGCTTTGGGGCTTCTCACCCCGTCTACCACGGAATGGTAACGGGTTCCCGCAATATGGAGACAGGCAGGGCAATAAAAGTGAACCTCATCCGCCGCAATGTCGACATAGGTTTTCAATTTATCCATACCACAAAAGGGACACCAGATACGGGTAGCCTGTGCATCATTGGCTTGCGCCGCCATGCCATACGGCTCTGCCTCTACCGCCAATTCCTGCGCCAACACCGTCCGCAGTGCCACCTTGCCGCGATGGAATCGCACCGCCACCGCCCCTTCGCTTACCCCCAACCGCGCCGCAATCTCGGCATGGGGGCTATCCTCCATAAAATGCGCCACCAGCACCGCCCGCGTGGGCGCGGGGAGCAAGGCTAACGCCCGATCCAACAACTGTCCCAACTCTTCCCGTTCCAATTCTACGGTGAGATCATCCGCCCCCGCCCCTATGGAAAAATCGGCGGGGTCTGCCGGGTGCGCCGCGCCACCCTGCTCCCATAGATACAACGGCAAGCGGTCTGCCTCCGTCACTTCCCGCTCGGTTACTTTACCTTTGTGCCGCTTCCACCGTTGGCAGACATGCCGCGCAATCGCGCTCAACCAGGCGGATACCCCCGCCGGGTCGCTCAATTTATGTGCGTTGCGCCACGCCTCCATCAACGTTTCCTGTGCCAAATCCTCGGCGGCGTAGGCATCCCCCGTCAATGCGGTACACAGCCGCACCAACCGGGCGCGTTCGCCCGTAAAGGCACTCATTAAAGCCGAGGTGGTGGTAAGTGGCGTGTGATTCATTGAAATAAAAGGCAATGGGAACAAACGATAATTTATGGTGAGGCATATAGGTAGAAGTAGGGCACGAAACCGAGTTTCTGCCGTTGAAAACTCGGTTTCTTTCTTAGGTGCATACGGTATTACTACCCCTTTGCACCACTACCAACTATTTTAGGGTCGGGTCGTCTCTCGTTTCTCATTTCCCGTTTCGCTTCTTTTATCCGAACGGTAATTCTGAACGATTCCATATCGCACTTCAATAGCAAAAGGTTACACGTTTTTTCGGGGAAATTTCAAGACATCCAAAACGCGACGATAAGATGGCCGCCGCCTACTCAGCCTATAAAGTACGATAAATCAAGAATTCCAACTCCATGCCGCTTCACTCCCCCAACACCATATTTAACACTTCATCCACCACCGGATATAGATCGCCCCCATCATGGGCGCAGGCAACCGCCACCGTTACTTCGTAGTCGGGCAAGTAAAGCGCGGCGGCGACATAGCCATAGACCGAACCATCATGGGTATAGGCACTCCCCCACTCGCTTTCATACGAATAGATGCCCAACCCGTACCCTTCGTCCTCCTCACCGGTCGCTTGAAAATCCAATAGCGCGGCAAGGGACTCTGCCGACAACAGCCGTTGGTCGTGAAACAACGCCTGATAAAAACGAATCATATCGCCCGTGGTAGAAATCAATCCGCCATCGCCCAACCCCGCGCCATCATTCACATGGGTGACATCGTAATTCCATTCCTCATCCTCCGGGAAATCAGAATACCCATGCACCACTTCATCCTTTTTCCGTTCATGCCATTGGGTGTACGTTTGGGTGAGTGCCAGAGGTTTTAGAATCCGCTCTCGTATCAGCCGATGAAGCGGTTGCCCCGTCACCGCCTCTAACACCAATTGCACTAGCAGATAATTACTTGTTGGTATAGGAAAACTTCGCGCCCGGCTTGAATCGGGCACGCTTGTCATACGCAAATGCCAATGCTTCGGTCGAGGTATAAGGGGCTTCCCGTTCGGGGTCTGCCCATACCGCCTCCATAAAGGCATCCCCCAGATATTCAGGAACCCCGCTCCGCATCTGCAACAACTGCCGAATCGTCACCTTACCGGCATTCGCAAGGTTTTCAACAACTTCGTCCGGCAACCAGTGATAGGCATCGTCATCCAATTGGAACGCACCTGCTTCCGCCAATTGCAACGCCGCCACCGCCACAAAGGTTTTAGAAACACTGCCAATCCGAAAACGGTCTGCCGGGGTCACGCGCCGCCCCCCATG
>CBKYSX010000108.1:0-9301 GCA_966690745.1 uncultured Ardenticatenales bacterium | reverse complement strand
TCCACCAGATCTTTACGATTTTTAGCAGGGGCATAGAAGGTCTTAATCCCTGCCCGATGTGCCGCCAACACTTTCTCTTTGAAGCCGCCAATCGGCAGAACACGCCCGCGCAGGGTAATTTCCCCGGTCATTGCCACATCGCGCCGTACCGGGCGGCGGGTCAGCGCACTAATCAACGCAGTTGCCATTGTAATTCCGGCACTGGGTCCATCTTTCGGAATCGCGCCTTCGGGCAAGTGGATGTGAATATCCACCTTGTCGAAATCCTTAAATTGAATGCCCAATTGTTTGGCGTTGGCGCGGGCATAGGAAAGCGCGGCTTGTGCTGATTCTTGCATCACTTCGCCCAATTGCCCCGTCAACATCAGGCTCCCGCGCCCTTCCATCACCATCACTTCAATCGGCATCAGGTCGCCGCCTGCGCCCGTTACAGCTACCCCCATCGCCACACCCACTTCGTCGCTTTTTTCTACCACACCGAAATCAAACTGGGGCGGACCCAACCATTTTTCGACCATTGTGGCGGAAATAACTTTCGGGGCTTCTTTGCCTTCGGCAACGGTGCGGGCGGCTTTGCGGAACATGCGGGCAATTTCCCGTTCCAAATTCCGTACCCCTGCCTCTAACGTGTACTCCCGAATCAGTTTTTTCAGGGTGGTTTCCGAAAAAGTAAGGCTCTTTTCGGGCAGACCATGTTCGGAGAGCAAACGGGGAAGCATGAATTTTTGGGCGATTTCCAATTTTTCTTCTTCCGTGTAGCCCGAAAACTCAATAACTTCCATCCGATCCAACAACGGGTCGGGAATGGTATAAAGAACGTTGGCGGTGGTAATGAACATGACCTGCGACAAATCGTAGGGTAAGTCCAAATAATGGTCGCTGAATTCCTTATTTTGTTCGGGGTCTAATGCTTCCAACAACGCCGCCGAGGGGTCGCCCCGGAAATCCATCCCTACCTTGTCAATCTCATCCAGCATAAAGACGGGGTTGGAGGTTCCGGCGGTTCGCATTCCCTGGATAATCCGCCCCGGCAATGCCCCGATATAAGTACGGCGGTGCCCCCGAATTTCGGCTTCGTCATGCAACCCGCCCAACGATACCCGCACGAATTTCCGTCCGAGCGCGTCGGCAATCGAACGCCCCAGGCTGGTTTTCCCGGTTCCGGGCGGACCCACAAAACAAAGAATCGGCGAGCGCATTTTGCCCTGTGCCAATTTTCGTACAGCGATATATTCCAATATACGGTCTTTGATTTTGGGCAAACCGTAGTGGTTAGAAGCCAAGACTGTTTCCGCATTAATCAAATCCAGATTGTCTTCGGAACGATTGCCCCACGGCAATTCCAAAATCCAATCCAGATAGGTGCGGATAATCCCCACTTCCGGTGCGGCAGTGGGCATGGTTTCCAAACGGTGTAGTTCGCGGGTGGCTTTTTCCCGCGCCGCATCGGGTAAGGTCGGGTGATTAATGATTTTGTCACGCAGACCTTTGACATCGGACATGAAAGGGTCGCCTTCACCCAATTCTGTCTGAATCACCCGCAGTTGCTCACGCAGGAAATATTCCCGTTGGCTTTTATCCATCTCATCTTGTACCTGGGTTTGGATTTTGTCTTCCAATTCCAGCAAGTCGAGTTCTTGTGCCAACATCAGCGATAATTTTTGTAGCCGTTGGGTCGGATCGAAAATTTCCAGCAATTCCTGCCGTTGATTGACCGGGAATTCCATCATGGAGGCGATTAAATCCGCCAACCAACCGGGAGTTTCCGCGTTCATCGCGGCAAGATAGGCATCTTCGGGCAGGTTATCGTTTAACCGTACACATCGTTCAAAGAGGCTCAACACCGCACGGCGCAACGCCTCATCGTTCAGTTCGATTTCTTCATCCGACGGAACCACCCAGCCCCGCGCCCGCAGATGTTCACCATTATCCAACCACTCTTCGATTTTTACCCGCGCATGACCTTGTCCCAGAATACTGGTCGTACCATCGGGCATTTTCAGCACACGCCCGATATTGACCAACGTCCCTACTTTATAGAGGTCAGCGGGAATCGGGTCTGTTTCTTCCGAATCCAGTTGTGTCACCACTAACAGGATTTCATCCTCTTTCATGGCGGCTTCAATAGATTTTACGCTCCGTTCACGTCCCACAAATAAAGGACTGACCATTTGGGGGTAAATCACCGTGTCGCGTACCGGTAGAACTGCCCATTCACCCCATGCCCCTTTTTGCTCTAATTCTTCTAGCAATTTCTTCTCCGGATGGGCTTCATCCTCAATATCAACATCTTCATCATCAAACCCGAAGGGATCGGGTTTTGTGGTGCTCATTCGTAGGTTGCTCCCTGGTGATTTCGGGTGAATTCGAGGCTGTTTTTGCACCTCGCCCGAATTTTTCGTAAAGGAAAGTGTAGCACAAAGGTCAAATAGGTGAAGTATGAGGATACAGGTTTGTGACTTCCTTCCTGCTGTATTTTGGTTGGACGAATCTTAAAATATGGGTATAGTGGATTTCATCCATGGAAGGTGTATCGTTTTTAGATACGCTCTTTTTCCCCTCTACCAACTCTGTTCTCCGAAAGGAACTGTATTACCGTGCGAATTAAATATCTGCTCGTCACACTCTGCGTTGTACTCACCGGGTTATTAGGCGTTGGGGCAGTTGCCGCCGACGAAGGCTTTTCTCTGGATACCGATGTCATTGTGGGGGGTGATGAAAACATCTACACTCCGGATGCGGTTGTCATTGCGGTAGGCGATACCGTGACATGGACCAATGCGGGCGGTTTCCATAACGTGGTTGCCTATGATGGCTCTTTCACCAGTGGTGGAGCCTCCGCCGCCTCATGGGTCTATAGCCGCACCTTTACTACCACCGGTGTGTACGAATACTACTGTACTCCGCACGAAAGTGAAGGGATGACCGGAACCATTACCGTGGTCGAAGGGACGGCGGTGAGCCTGAGCGCGTTTGAAATCGTGGAAGATGAACCCGTCACCGCCCCCCTGGGTTTGCTCGGGGCTGGGACGATTGGCGTGGCGGCATTGGCGGGCGGGATTGCCCTTGCCAAGCGTAACCGCGAACGGGAATAACCCTCCACACAGGGCTAAAGCACCCGTGCTAAGAGAGCGAAACCTTTTTGAGGTTGAACCCGACAGGGTTTTGTTCTTTTAGCACGGGGTTTCAACCCCGTGACTTCGGTGAACTTGGCGATGAACAAAGCCCGCGCCGCCTTCGACCTGCTGGTACAGCAGTATGGATTACCCACCCCCGACCCCACGCCGGAACGTGAAAACCCTCTCCATCACCTGATTGAAGTGGTGATTGCCCAAAACACCAGCCGTATCAACCGCAACAAAGCGATTGCAAACCTCAACCGCCGTTTCCCTGACCCCGCTCTGATTGCCGAAGCAAATATTACTGATGTGATTGATGCTATTTATGTGGCAGGGCTGGCAAATGTGAAAGCCCCACGTCTACAGGCATTGGTCGAATCCGCATTGGAAGCCACGAACGGCAGTGCCGATTTGTCCTTTCTCTATGATTTGCCTACAGATGAGGCGTTACAATTTCTGGCGAAATTGCCCGGCATCGGTGCATTGAGCGCAAGTTTGGTGCTGTTGTTCACGATGGGGCGACCTGTTTTGCCTGTTAATACCGGCTTACATCGCGTGGCGCAAAGGGTGGGGATGATACCACCCAAAGTAGGCGCAGAGCGAAGCCAATGGCTGTTACAAGCCGCCCTTCCGTCTGAAACCTACTATCCTTTTCATATCAACATGGTGCGACATGCGCGGGAAACCTGCCACGCGGCACGCCCCGCCTGCGAACGCTGTTGCCTTGCCCCGATTTGTAATTGGGTGCATGGTGGTTCGGCTCCTAACCCTCCATGAGATTCTTACTGAACCCTTATCGTAATTCATCACAGGATACCTATTCTCCCCTGACGGAGCCATCGGAGTTGCATCGGCTTTTGCCTGCTTACGCCCCCACTCCCTTGCGCGATGCACCCCTAACGGCAAAACGGCTGGGTGTAGGGCGAGTATCGGTGAAAGATGAATCCTCCCGCTTCGGAATGCCCGCTTTTAAGATTCTGGGGGCTTCTTATGCAGTCTATCGCGCATTGAATCGTTATCTCGGCAGAGAAGAAAACAGGGTATGGGAATCGTTGGCGGCATGGCGAACTGCACTTTCACCCTTCCGTCCCTTGCGGTTGGCAACCGCCACCGATGGCAATCATGGGCGGGCAGTGGCGCGGATGGCACGCCTATTGGGACTGGAGGCGCGGATTTTTGTACCTACCGGGGCGGCTCCGACGCGATTAGAAGCCATTGCGGGAGAGGGGGCGGAGGTTGTGATGGTGGATGGCAGTTACGACGAAGCGGTTGGATTGGCGGCAGAGGAAGCAAATGAACGCTGTCTAGTTATCTCTGATACGGCGTGGGAAGGCTACACCGATGTGCCGCAATGGGTGATTGATGGCTATTCCACCATGTTTAATGAGATTGATTTTGCGATTACCGAACAAGGTCTACCTTCGCCGAATGTGATGGCGGTACAAATCGGGGTGGGGGCATTGGCGGCGGCAATGGTGCGCCATTACCGGCAAAGGGGGCAAACCTCTGCACCTGTAATTGTCGGGGTAGAACCGACCGATGCCGCCTGTGTTTTAGAATCCGTTGAGGCGGGGCAGATTCTTTCGCTGGAAGGGGCACAACATTCCATTATGGCGGGCTTAAATTGTGGCACACCATCCCCGATTGCATGGGGTCCAATGGTTACGGGAATTGATGCCTATGTTGCCGTTGATGATGAATGGGCGATGGAAGCCATGCGAACGCTGGCGGAAGATGGCATTGTTTCCGGTGAATCCGGGGCGGCGGCACTTGCCGGGTTGCTTGCAATTCGGGAGGATGCTATGTTTGAGGCGGTGCGGGAAACGATACCCTTTCATCCAAAGAGCCATCTGTTGGTGATTTCGACGGAGGGAGCAACCGACCCCGTGGCGTATCAGCGGATTCTTGACGGCTCCAATTGATAGAACTACAAAGAATTATAACATCCCTCTCTCCTGACATCTGGATTAACCAATATGCTACATCTGCGGAACGCGGATCGTGTTTCAGCGACGAAATCACCTTTGTAATTGCTTCTTGATCGTTGGTAATGGCTAGATCTAAAACAAGAAACCCATCTTCCGCGTTATTTTGAAATGCATGGTAGTAACAGATATTTCGACACGCTAACCTATATTTGTCATACGTTTCTGTTGCATAGTTGAAATGGGCATCGAACATCATGAATGAGAGATGTGTTAATGATTCTGTTTGCTCAATATACGTAGTTAATACAACGGGGCGAAGCGAGAAGGGGGGCGGCGACCAGATAGACGTTTCGTAGGAAGCAGGGTACACAGCCATGATTACATTTGACCTATTCTAGCTCTTGATTCCGTAAAATCGTCCGCGTTTCCATCAAAATCTGCCCCAGCCGGTTTTTGCCCGTTCCTTTTGCCCCACAGCCCCAATAGTAATCAGACGGCGATGCCTCTATTAATTCCTCATCGCCGGTTGCCAGCAAAATCTCCCGAATATCAGCATGGGTGCGGAACTTCTCTAGCACCCCGCGCCGCATGACATCATCGCGCATCTCATCCCACCCCGCGCGTAAGCCGGATTGTCGTCCGAATCGTTTAGCCTCTTTGGGCGTAGTGGCATGGGCAACCCGTTGCCGTTGGGCTTCATCTAAAAATTTTTGCCCTTGAAAATAATGCTCAACGGTTTTCCAATATTCTCCGTCCAGATAGAAGCCATGCAGTGAAAAGTTGGAAAAACAACCATATTGATCTTCATTTTTGCTATAGAAATAGATAGGCATGGCAAATTCCTTAATAGTGCGATTTCATCTGAGGTGAAGCGTAAACGAAAGGCGCGACAACATTACGCATTGGAGCGTTTATCTTGCCACCAATCCGCCCACAGATGTTGATGTCGCTGTTTGGCTTCGCTCCATGAACGGGGAAATTGATACCCATCATAAAGATAATCTTCCACTGCCTGTTTCATTTGTCTTGCACATATATCGGGTGGCACATGCCCCGTCCCGGTTCCCATACCGGGAATCGCAACACGCCGCACTACATTCCGTATCGGTGTCCCATCTTCTAACTGTCCCTTCAACACCAACAACAACACTGCCCGCGTTGCCAGATAGACATTCACGCTCTCCTGACCCAAAATCATCGGTACGCGCATTGTAGGCGCGGCAATGACATACGGAATATGGAGATGGTCGGTAGGGATAAGTTCTGCCATTCCTATCAACAATTCACCATGATGTTTCTGGCGGATGATGGTTTGCAATCGTTCCTGCACATGCCACCCAAAATAAGCGGAAATCCGTAAATCCAACCCACCATCCATAAATCCGTAGCTATTGGCGGGGCTGACCAGTGCATCGCAGGGAACATCAAAGATAGAACCGTGATGAATGGTGATGTTCGGCGTATCCTTAAAAAAGGTGTGCCATGCTGAAACCACCGCCGGTTGAACATCTGCCAGAATCAGTTGCACCATATCAATTGCTCCATTGTACCGTTAATTTTGCTTTTTTTTGATGGAATCAGAGTCCTGACGATAGCGAAAGGCATCCAGTAGCGAAACATCAGTGTCTTGATAATCTCCTGTATCCCGGTGAATGCTGTTCGTCAAATAAAGAAACACCACCCATAGCGAACGACTGAAGGGATAAAAAAGTACAGGAAAAATAAGGGAGAAAGAGAGCCAGATAGCAAGATGTACCCATGTGGACCAATCGGTGAAAATTTCCGTAAGGGGATAAACCGTGAGGAAGATAACTCCCAACACTACAATTGACACGGACAACCCACCCGCTTCCTCCCCGGTTTCTTTTTCAAAGCGCACCCCACAATGGGAACAACTCTTATTGAGTTTGAAATAGGTGGCGAATAAGGGTCCTTTTTCACACACCGGGCATTTGTGGCGAATGCCTGTTATCCAGAGGGTACGGAGAAGCGATTTCATGGCTGTTTGTCTTTCTTACAAAGCGTATGTTTTTATTATACCCCGTCTGTCTACGGTTTGGTGGGCAATTTGTTATCAATCGGGTGGTATAAAAAACAGGGGGTGCATCGTGCACCCCCTGTTAGCACTATTGAAGCTTGAATTTACATCGGCGGTATCATCGTAACCACATACACGCCCGCCGCAATCAACAACAAAGGAATCCCCGTCCCCATAAGCATGAGCCGCCATTTGTCCGCATCAGCCGTGGCGCGGCGACGACGTGCGTTCATCGCTTCCAATACGCCCAATGCCGCAATCATCAATAAGGGGTGGACTATGCCGTAGGTGGTTCCCAACGTTGCCCAGCCAAATTCTACCAACCGCCAAATCCAGAGCAAGATTCCGAGAATCAGGTTAATGCGGGTGGTCCAGATGAACGCCGCCGCCATTTGGTCTGCGAGTTTGCTCCATGCGGGGCGGCTTGCCATCCCATACAACGCATATGCCACCGCAATCACCCCTGCCAACAGAACCAGATACCGAATCCCTGAGTGTGCTTCCACCAAAATCTCATAGGGAGACATACTAAATCCTTTCTTTGTCCGACTGTTTTTATTTGCTCTATGTCTACCGATTATTATCAGGGGAGGCTGTCATTCGCGCAATATGTTCTCTATCATGGGTACCTCTGCCGTGAGGTTGAAACCCCACGCTGATATAGAAAGTCGGCTCAAGCCGACTACGGCGGACGGTGCATCAATGCCAGACTGATACTACGGAGCAAAACAAAAGACCTCGTATTTATACGAGGTCTTGCTAGCACCGCTTATGGCAACGACAAAAATCGTTGTTGGAATTGCCCCTGAATTAGCACCGGATAACGGAGTTTTGGCTCCCGTGACCGTTGGCAATCAAGGTGTCCGCTTCCGGCTCGTTTTCCCAGCTGGCGCGGTCAATCAGGTAACGGAATTGATGTTCGCCTTCGGGGAGGTCCAACGCCAATTTGTGCTTCCCGTTCTTGAACTTCTTCATGGTTTCCGGGGTCCACCCGTTCCATGCGCCCACAATTTCTACGACTTCGGCTTCCGGCTTGTCGAGTTCAAAGGTGACTTTGACCCCTTTTTTGGTGGTTTGCTTTTTCAACATAAGATTGTACGCCTCCTGCTTAGGTAAACGAATGTGTCCGAATGGCAACGGATACAGATGTGAAATAGTCTGGTGACATGAAAAAAGGGCGGAAACTTCTCGCCCTCGATGAGTTTCGGTGCTAGGGCAACATTGCCAGGTGGTTCAGATCATATGAAGATTCAAGATTTTGTCAATCTTACACTATGCAAATCCAAAATAGTGCAACGTTTTAGCCTGAACGTCACACCATTGCTCTAAGAAATACCGGTTCCTGATGAATGTCACATCACTAAAATCCCGTTTCCAACACTTTATACATTCAGTTCTGCTATTGGGATTGAATGCTATTTACGCCCTGATTCGGATTTTTGCGGAAGGGTGGCGTTGGTGGGCAGGGATGGCGGTAGCAGGGGCACTATTGTGTGCAGGGTATGGGTTGCTTCAACCCACCCTGTACCGTAGCGAGGGAACCCTTACGATTACCCCGCGCTACTTGCTGGAAGGTTACATGCTGGCAACGCAAGAATTGACTCACCATTACGCCGCTCGATTGGTAGGAGATGAGCGTATTGAACGGGCGATGGGAGAGGCGGCAACCGATATTGAACCGATGGTGGAAGCCGAAAGCCAACCGGGAATGATCATTGTGCTAACCGTAGAACACCCCGACCCTGCTGTTGCCGAAGCCTTTACAAGGATACTGTTGTTGGATTTGCGAAACGAGATTCTCGTCGAAAACCGTACGCGCATCGAGAATGACCGCCTCACCGTTGACCTCTCCCTGACCAGTTTTGCCCGCCCTGCTTATCCCTCGTGGGAATGGTATGCGGCTGTAGGAGCATTAGGGGGCTTTATATCGGGGGGGGTGTGGGTGTACTTGCTAGCATTTTGGGGGCACGGGCGGTTACGGAGCGATAGGGAAATACGACAGGCGGTGGGATTGCCTACCCTGGGCATGATTCCGAGACGATAAACGATGAAAATAAGCGTATAGAGAAAATTGCACCTCTGTACTTTAGTGCTTCATCTCCCGGTTAAGTAGAGCGGTGGCATGGTCAGAGAAACCGAGTTTCTGCCGTGGAAAACTCGGTTTCTTTCTTACTTTCATTGCCCTACTTATTCCAAGATGAAGCATATAGGGATAT
>CBKYSX010000107.1:0-9344 GCA_966690745.1 uncultured Ardenticatenales bacterium | reverse complement strand
GCCCTCGGTTATAACCGCAATACAATGGGGGTATCTCTTATCGGAAATTTTGCCAGTAGCGGTCCAAGTACGTCCCAGATGAACAGCCTGAAACAATTGTTGGCAGATCGGGCGGGAACCTACGGAATTAATCCCTTTGCCCCCGTATTGTTGGATGGCGAAGGTACCGGCAACCCTGACCGTACCTTCAGTTATTCGGTGCTGGGACACCGCGACAGCCATTCTCCACCCCGTACTTCCTGCCCCGGCGATGTACTCTATAACCGCCTTGGCGAAATCCGCCAATATGTGGCGGACAATAGCGAAGAATTTATTGATGTGATTCTCGTTCAACCCTTGACCGGTGCAACCCTGAACGGAAACTTTATTGCGCGGAGTGATGCCACCCCCAACGTTGTAAAAGTGGAATATTATCTGGAGAATAGTTATATCGGCGCGGCAACGGCTCCGCCCTGGTCTATTACAGTGGATAGTGCGTCGCTCCCCGCCGGAACCTATGACCTGGAAGCACGGGCATTCTCCGGCTCCGGGGGCAGTGCCAGCGATATTCACACCATCACAGTTGCGGAAGTGCCAATTTCCGGAGGGTTGACGGCAGGGGGGTATGTACGTCCGAATGCAGGCTTTTACCTCTACCTACCTATGATTACCAATACCCCGCCGCCGCCGGTCTGTCAGCAACTGATTCCGAATCACCACTTCTCCAGTAATACCGGGTGGCTCACTCTGTTGAGCAACTATGCGGCACGCTATACGAGCGAGCAAAGTGTTTCGGCTCCCCGTTCCCTGCGGGTAGGGATGGCTCCGGGGGATAATTACAATGGATACTCATCGGCGCGGGTTCCCTTCGTGGTTCCGGTTGATGCCACCTCTGTTACCCTAACCATGCAATACCTGCCCAAAAGTGGTACGAATCCGGGGAGCGACGGGCAATACATCGGTATCTTGGATAGCGGCGGCGAATATATCCGTTCGATTATCCCTTACGGGCAAATCACCAATGCCACTACGTGGGCAGAACTCACCTTTGACCTTGCCGAATATAAGGGGCAAACGATTTATCTTTATGTCGGTGCAAAAAATGATGGTGCGGGCGGCGCAACGAGCCTCTATGTAGATGAGGTCAGTATCCAAGCCTGTGTCCCGGCAGAAGAATAGACCCGGCAAAATATATGACGTAGCGGTATCTTTGGCAACGCCCCTCCTGGATGGTCAAAATAAAAAGAGGGACAGGCAATAAATACCTGTCCCTCTTTTCGTCTAAATTTTTATAATAATACGTTATCCACCTCAATCTCCACCCCCAACGAGGTTGGAATTTTATCCCCTTTGCGCCATACATTCATGACCTGATACGCTCCATTCCGGGGCGACAGATATTGTTCAATCAGGCTAGCGGTGGTGTCAATAATCCATACTTCGGGGATATTTGACCGCGCATATAACGGCACCTTCACTATTCGATCTTGTATCAAGGTGGAATCGCTGACTTCCACGACCACATAAACATCTTTAGCGGGGGGATTTTGCAGACGTACTCCTCGCTGAAGGAGTGCTACAACACTGGCATCTGGTTGTGGCTCACTATCATCTGAAAGAATGATGGGGTCCTGGATTCCTATATCGTATTGTGCGCCAAAGGCGGAAAACAAAGTTTTACTAACTTGCTTCAGCGTCCAGGAATGAACTGCGCCAATGGGTGCCATCTTATGAATTACTCCTTCGATTAGCTCCACACGTTCATCCGGCGCAAAAATACCCACCTCTCCCATCTTATGATAGTCCTCTACCGTCAGGTGGCGTACCGTTTCTAAGATCATCATGGCATACACTCCTATTGAACAATCTACGCTTCATTGTAGCCGATTTGCGATTTGTATTAAAAGAAAAGGAATAATATGGTAGGCTAACGCAGGGGCTGAACCCTCTCCATTGTCGATCTTTCTTGCTGTTTCGCCGTCCCCAACGCCAGCGTTAACATCCAGATAAACGCCAGATCCACCAGAAAATAGCTATTATCAATCAATCCGTGCGCCAAGGTTGCCACCATACCGGCACTCAGACCGATAAGCATCGCGGTCTGCCATGCCTTAACCTCTTTCCGCTTTTCCGCCCACCATCCCCGCCAGAAGGCGATTTGTTGCCAGAGCATTAACACCACGCCCGGAATGCCCAACGCGACCCAGAAATGCAGAATCATCTGATGGGGGTGGCTCAAATCCGGCTCGCGCCACGCTTCGGGGAGGCGGTATTGTTCATAAACATACAAAAAATTATCCAACCCCACGCCCAAAATAGGGTGGTCTTGAATCATCGCAATTGTGGATTCCCATAGGCGCATCCGAATAAACCAGGTGCCGCCTTCAACATTGATAGCACTCGCAATCCGCTCGGTGGCGGCAAAGGGAATCAATGCCAGTACCCCAATTATCCCCAATCCGATAATGGCCCGGCGTATTCGTTTATCACCCCACAACCCCATCCACACCAATCCTGCCGGAACCCCCAACAGCCACGCCCCCCGCGAGAATGTCAAAAACAAACAGGCACTCATCGGAATCAATGCCAACCCGTAGAGCCACTTCGATTTACCCTTGTCGCCAAACAGCCACAATGCCACGCCAATTAACAGCGCACGTTCTAAAAAGAGCGCAAGGTTATTAGGGGAGCCATAAGGTCCGCGAATCCGGCGCACCCCTTCGGCGGTGATAATATCGCCCGTAAAAAGCCATTGATACAACCCGTACAGCGATACCGTGACCCCCCCGGCGACAAGCGCATTGACACTCCAACGGGTAATCGTTTCCCGCTCTTCCTGCCGTCTCAATACCAGATAATACAGCCCCGCTTCCAGCACCACCACACGAAACTCCCGCACTGCCACCCCGAAAAACTCCGCAAACAGAATCGAAACCCCGCCCCACGCCACGAACACGAATACTGCCCAATCCAACCCATCCTGCGGCAAAAACGCCCGTACCCCTTTCCAAATACTCCCCATCTGTAGGGGCGACCCTTGTGGTCGCCCTGCGCCAGAAACCGAGTTTCTGCCGTTGAAAACTCGGTTTCTCTCGAATATGGCTTGTCCTCCCCACACCACCACACACCACACCAACAACAACTCCACCATCGAAAACTGAAGCGATCCGTTTCACCTGTAAAAAGAAGGGAATTGCAAACGCCACCCCCGCCAATCCCAACTGCAATTGCCATGCAATCAAAACCCCCAACGCCCCGTACAACACCAACGCGATGACCACATGGTCAATCTGATAAAACAACAACGCAACAAAGGCAAATACCGCAATTTGAATGCCATCCGATTGGCGGCGGAACCATGCGCCCCATTCGCGCCAGGGCAACCAGCGCAGATGCCACGCCAACCGTGCGCCCAACAGCCCTATCGTGCCCAGCGTGAGCCACAACGCGTAATCCCAGCGATAATAGGCAGTCCTTTGTACGGTTTCCCATTCTGTCCGCCCGGCAATTCCCCGTTCCCCCTGATAAAACTCATTGCCAAAGGCAGAGGTGGTTTCCCCCAACGCGCTCAATGCGCCGTTATCGTCCACCAAGCCCAACCCTACCTGCGGGTTGGTCGGCAGTACATCGGGCTGAAACGGTTGTAACGCCACCAACTGCACCCACTGCCATTCCAATGCAGTACGGGTCAGTGCCTCTTCTAAACGGGGTTGTTGTTGCGCCGCGCTATCACTACCCCACGGCGGCGGATCGCCTTGCCAATCGGCGGGTAATACCGCCCATCCGCCTTCTACCAGCCAGATCGGAGTCGCAGTATCGTCGTGCGCTTCCATCACCTCCCGTACCAATACAGGACGGTCAAAATTTAAGACCGCTTCATCATAAAGCCGCTCGTTCGCTCCTGTCCAAAAGCCGTAAGGTTTCAATGCCACCGCATCAAAATAGTCCGCCGCCCCCGCCCCGTATAAGCCATCCAAAAAGCGGACTTCGCTCATATTGAAGCCGCCCGGCTCCAATGTAGGTCCCAGCCCCGCCGTCACAACCCATCCCGCCGGGTCTTGAGCGCGAATCACAGGCGTGGTTTGGCGGAGCATCTCGCCATATTCAGCCGGGTCAATGATGACCTCGGTGCCCCAATGGGGCATTAAATTGGGTTCATCCCATATCTGCCACGCCAGCACTTTATCGCCATAACGCAAAGCCGCCGCTTCCGCAAACCGGACAAAATTTTCTAACGCTTCGGGCGGTGCAAGCGGGTTATTGATTTCGTCGGCTTGCCGCGCCCACTCCGGGGTACGATTCAAAACGAGAACGATAGCCAGCCCCGCCTCGTCCGCCGCCGCCAGCACCCGGTCATACTTACCCCATTCATATTGTCCGCTGAGGGATTCAACCTCATCCCACCGTACCTCTTGGCGTACCCATGAAATTTCCATGGTTTGCAGGGTGGTCAATGCTTGCTCTAACTCCACCTCCGTGCGGTATTGAGTCAGTTCGACGGTAGTGCCGAGCGGCGTGGAAAGTTGAACGGGAAGGGCAGAAGGGAGTGATTGACCGGGGAACCAGATGCCCCGTTGCGCCTGTACCCGCGCCGGACGCACCCCCGATAGAAACAGCCCTAAGAGCGTGAGAAGTACTACATAAACGGCGATGATCGCCAATCGTTTCTGAACAGGGGTCATAAATAAAGGTTTGTGAGGGTGATAGGCATTAAGAATGAATACCGTAACAGTGTGCGTTCCATGTTCCCCGCCTTAAAGGAACAGGACTAATCAATACGGACGGGCTGAGTAGGGTGCGTTTCTCGTTTCGCATTTCCCATTTCTCTTCATTCCTATCGTGCCCATCGTGCATGGCTTATGCCACCCTCATTGGTCAACGGAAGCGGGGCTTGATTGGTTAGAGGAACAAGATACAAATCTTCTTGCCAGAGGGCTAAAATGCTTTCTCCTAAAGGACTTGCCGCCGTAGCCGGAATATCCACCCCCGGTTGAGCGGCGGCAGGAAAGAAATTTTGTGGTGTACCCGTCCCGCGCCGCGCCATAATTCGGTAGCGGCTGGTAACGGGGCTGGCGGGGTCTTCTACCTGTCCATAAATAAGGGCGGTGGGCGGAACCCACATGGGCATCGCAAAGGGACCTACATTTTCTTCTAATACCACAAATTCATTCGTAGCGGGTTCAAACCGCAATAAATCAAAACGGGTACTGGCTTCGGGGTCAACACTGTCCTGAGCGCGGTGAATCGTCGCAGTAAGATAGCGACCCTCCGGCGACCATGCTAATTGCGGAGTCCACACCCACGATGCATTGGTTTCAAAGGGTTGGAATTGCGCCAATATCCGTTCCTGCCGATTTGCCAGTGATACCACGCCTAAACGGGTCGCATCCCCCCACGCGATTTCTGTTCCGGTAGGCGACCATGCCCATTGCCGCCCCCACCACCCGAACACAGGGAGGTTAGATGCCACTACAGGGACAATCTCGCCCCGTGCGCCTTCTGTATTCATGCCAAAGCGTTGCAAATCATTGTTCGCCCGCCATCCGGGCGGAGTGGGAACCCGTTCCCCTGTTGAAAATGCAACCTGTAAGGGACATTCCCCGGTAGTGGGGCAAGGTTGCCACTCTGCCCACAACACATTTTCAATCTCCAACGGGCGCGGCTCCTCATTCACAATTCGGGTATCCAGCAACCACAACGAATTAAGCGGACCGCCCTGCCCCGATGCCCCCCCCCAACGGCTCCCGCGTAAAAAGCAACCAGCGTCCATCGGGGGACAGGGCAAAAACCAACCCGTCCAAATCACCTGTCAATGTTAAGGCGCGTTTACGACTACTATCCTCGCGCATCAACCACGCATTGCCCTGTTGCATATAGACAATCGTTCCGGTAAACGTTACAGGTGTGCCCGACCCCCGTGTTCCAATTACATAAACTTCATTTACGGGGGCTTGCAACAATTGCGTGGAAACAACTTCCCGCGCCACTTCAACCCCGTTTTCCAATATCACCCGTACTGTCACCTCTTCACGCCCGTTACTCCCCAATTGAAGCAAACGGGATTCCCCCTGGGGCAAAGAGGCATCCCGCCGGGTTTCACGTGCGAACGGAACCGTTTGCTCCTCCTGCACTTCCCGTTCCTGCACCCGTATCACCCGAATGGCTAAATTAGGGATAAGTAAGGTAAAACTGGATGGCTCAACCCGGTCATTCCCGCTTAATAGAATGTCCTCGCGGGTTAATAAATCCCCTACCGTTTGGCTCTCCCCTACCGCTAACAACCGCCGTTCCCCATCCACCTCTATCACCACACGGGCGGCGGGTTCGGGCGCACAACCCATTAGTCCTATCAGCACATAAAAACTTAAGAGGAGCGCATGAAAGGATAAACCCCTGAAAGGGGTGGAGTGCTGATAGCCGTATGTGGAGCGTAGCAGAACGTGCGGCGGCGCAAATCTGATCATAGATAAGATAAAAAATCGTTGAATTTCCGCGCAAACGATATACGCAACCCCTATTTTGCAAAATCTGTCGCACCTATCTGATAAGGTGTACCCATCCTTTACAAATGTAAGGGCGCATCATTGACATTTCAATCAAGGGCAACTATACTATTCCCAACATGGGTTTACAAAAGTAAAGGGTAGCCCTCGCAACCAAATTATTCATGGGTGAATAGATTTATCACTTATGAATCCCCTGAAGGAGCCACAATGTCTGCCAAAGACCCCGGTAAAGAAAAGGCACTGGAAGCCACCATGTCCCAACTGAAAAAACGGTTCGGAGATGGAACAATTATGAAAATGGGGGAAGCCCCCGATTTGCAAGTGGAGGCAATTCCCACAGGCTCCATCGCTCTGGATTTGGCGTTGGGTATCGGGGGGGTTCCGCGTGGGCGGGTGATCGAAATTTATGGTCCCGAATCATCGGGGAAAACCACGCTTTGTTCCCACATCATCGCCGAAGCCCAAAAATTGGGCGGAACCTGCGCCTTTATTGACGTAGAACACGCCTACGATCCCACCTATGGCGCACGGATTGGCGTAGATATCAACAATCTCTATATCTCCCAACCCGATACCGGCGAACAGGCATTAGAAATTACCGAAGCGCTTGTGCGTTCCGGTGCCATTGATATTGTGGTAGTGGACTCCGTTGCCGCTTTGGTTCCCCGTGCTGAAATCGAAGGGGAAATGGGGGACAGCCATGTGGGTCTGCAAGCCCGTTTGATGAGCCAGGCATTGCGGAAATTAGCGGGGGCAGTCAAAAAATCAAACACCTGCCTCATTTTCACCAACCAAATCCGCATGAAAATCGGGGTGCTGTTCGGTAACCCGGAAACCACCACCGGCGGCAACGCGCTCAAATTCTACGCCTCGGTACGAATGGAAATTCGTGGCGGACAACCCATCAAAATCGGGAACGATGATGTTGGGAAACGCGCCAAAGTGAAAATCAAGAAAAACAAAGTCGCACCACCCTTCAAAGATGCCGAATTCGACATCATGTTCAACGAAGGCATTTCGGTATCGGGAGACATTCTGGACATCGCCACCGAAATGGAAATCGTGGAAAAGCGGGGCGCGTATTACTCCTATGGCGACCTTCGTTTGGGTCAAGGGCGCGAAAACGCCAAAGGCTTCCTGCAAGACAATCCTGTGGTAATGTCCGAAATTGATGCCCGTATTCGGGAAATGACCAATTTGCCCCAGAAGGGACAAGTGGCAGTCATTCCCGTTGCACCCCAGATTGATGAAGCACAAGGGGGACGTGGCAAACGTGGCAAAGCCGCTAACAATCGCCAGATGGCTCTAGAATCCGAGCCGCTGGTCGAAGAGATTGATTTCTAATCCACCAATGCTTTACATAAAAAAGACCGGGTATTTACCCGGTCTTTTTTATATATCCCCTATAACTTACTTACGCGGCACTACCAACTGAATTGTTGTGCCCCCGCTTTTGCTACTCGTCACATTAAGCGTTGCATCAATCAGCTCCGCCCGCTCCCGCATCGTATTTAACCCGAAACTGAGCCGTTCTTCGTAATCCGCCGTAATCGTCGCTACATCAAATCCCGTCCCATTGTCTTTAATCGTGGCGGTCAGCAGGGGTTCCTCTGAACTTCTGCCCCCGCTTAATAAGACCCAAACCTGTTGGGCTTTGGCGTGCTTACGGGCGTTGTTAATCGCTTCTTGAATGATGGCAAAGACCATCCGCGCATCATTCACGGTCCACGGCATTTGCCCGCTCACATTTTCAACCGTCAGTTCATAATGGGTTCTCTTATCGCTCTTTTGCAACGTGGCGATATATTGACGCATTGCCGCCCCAATCCCCTGTGTTTCCAACACCAACGGGCGCAACCCGAACGTTAAGGTACGGGCATCCTGAATGGCTTGCCGTACCGCATTGTGCAAATAGTCCAGATCATCCACAATGATATCAGGGACAATTTCGCCCGGTTTCAGAATCGTTTGCAATACCCCGATGTTTACCGCCATTGCCGCCAACATCTGGCTTAACCCATCGTGCAAATCCCGCGCCAATTCGCGGCGTACTACCTCCTGCGCCTCCATAATGCGGTCCCGTTCTTGCCGCAAACTGGCGTACAGCTGGGCATTTTGCAGAGCAATCGCAATTTGCGCGGCAAAGATATGGAGCAGGCTTGCATCTTTATCGGTGTAAGTTGGTTGTCCTTTGAAGCGGTTGACGTTCAGTACCCCCAATGTTTTGTCCTTCACCTGCAAGGGGATACTCATGGCACTGGCAATTTTGGAATCGCGCCGCGCCAATCGTGCAAATTCAGTCCCTTGCAACCCCCCCAGAAGAAGCTGAGGTTTCCCTTCTCGTACCACGCTTCCCGCAATACTATCATCTACCGGCACTTCCGTCCCCGGCGTGATATTGCGTGATAACCCCCGATGGGCGACGATTTGTAAGGCACTTGCCATCGGGTTCAGCAACATCAACGACACGGTGTTGGGGCGGAACGTGGCTTGTACCTGTTCAATGATTTGCTCATACAAATCCTCTAATTCCAACGTACTGGTAAGCAGTCGTCCCAACTCCATCAGGGTCAAAATATCATCGGTGTTATCGGCGGGTGGTAAGGCGTTCAGTGGCGCGGGGGTAGTAATATCCAAAAATGCGCCCACCATCGTGCTACGCGCAGAACTTTCGGCGGCTAGGGTAGGGGAAACGAAAATAACATGGACATCGGGGTGGGAATGGCGTAACTGCTGTACCTCTTCGGTATGTTCTTCATCCCATCCAATTATGACCAAATCCCCCCCTTCGATTTGCGATAACAACGATGCAAAAGTGCGGGTGTCTACAAAGGAAATGCCAAAGCCGGATAATACCGC
>CBKYSX010000106.1:0-9358 GCA_966690745.1 uncultured Ardenticatenales bacterium | reverse complement strand
CTCTTCTCGCTTTCGGAGCAAAAGTCCTATTCGTGCAAAGGTATTGCAATGGTGCAATACGAGGCAAAAGTGGACATATCGGGATTGCCCCTGTAGGAGGGATACATGAGCTGTTACGAAAACTATATTCAAGAGCTGAGGGCAACAGGACACCGTTTAACCCCGCAACGGCTCTTGATTTTGGAAGCCCTCTTTCATGATGGCGACTATATGACGGTAGATGAAGTCTACGGCTATGTTCAATCCCATAATACGCGGATCAACCTCTCTACTATTTATCGCTCTCTGAATTTTCTAACCTCGCAAGGTCTGGTCACAGAACTCCATCGTGGCGCGGGTGATACCCTGTATGCCGCCGTAAAAGAGAAACCCCATGCCCATGCCGTCTGTCAACGGTGCGGGGTTGTCCTCCATGTGGATGCCACCGTACTACAGGCGGCGATGGCGCAGGTAGCGGTATTGACCGGCTTTCAGGTTATGGTGGGCAATGTCGAATTGCCGGGGTTATGTCAGGTATGTGCCTCCTAAATCTATCACTTCTTCAGGAGCATCTATGAGCAATAAGCAAGATTACACCCCGTCGGAATGGGCATTATTGATTCGTTCTTTTTTAGAAACAGTAGGAGTAGTTATGGCGGCTTCTCCCGGCGGGATTGTAGGGGAAACGATTGCCACCTATAAAGCCTTAAATGCACTCCCCACCCTCCATCAAGGCAAGGATCTGATTGATGCTTTAGTGAAAAGTATGGGGGATTTGTCTAAAGAAGAACAAAACGCCCTGCAATCAGACGCGCAAGGTATTCGCGGCTACGATGCGACCAAAGCCGAATATTTAACGCTCCTGCGCCAAACGCGCTTCTTGGTCGCCCAAAAAGCAACTCCCGACGAAGCCGCCGCTTACAAACAATCCATTTTGTATCTTGCTGAACAGGTGGCGACTGCCTCCAAAGAAGGTGGATTTTTGGGCATCGGCGGAACCCGCTACACCGAACAGGAACAAGCATTGGTAAACGAAATTGAAACCGTGTTGGGAATAGAGCCAAAGGAATAAAAAACGAGTAGGAGCAGTAGGGTGCGAAACCGGGTTTTAAGCGATATTATACAGATTTATATGACCACCAGAACCTTCATAAATCGAACCTTGAGCCTGAATGAATTCATCAAGCATTATGCCGTTTATGCACGATGCTATTTTCTTCTACTCCCGATTCGCCGCCAAAATCGGCACAATCGAAAGCGCGGAAAACGCCAATAATAACAAAGAGGGGGCGGCGGCACGCGCAAAAAAGGCTTCGCTGGTTGCCGACCAGATACGGGTTGCCAGGGTTTCAAACCCAATAGGACCTAAAATCAGCGTGGCAGGCAACTCTTTCATCGTCGTAAGAAAAACCAGTGCCGCCGCGCTGGCAATCCCCCCCCGCGCCATGGGAAAGGTCAGCCGCCACAAGACTTGAACGGAGCCATAACCCAGCGAACGCCCTGCCTCTTCAACGCGGGGGTTCACCTGCCGCAACGCCGCCTCAATTGCACCGAGTGCTTCGGGCAGAAAGCGCACTACATAGGCAAAAATCAACAATCCCATGGTCTGATAAACCACCGGCAGATAGCGTGCCCCGAAAAAGACCAACGCTAACGCCACCACTACACCGGGCAAAGCGTAGCCGATATAGGCAACCCGCCGAACATAACGGCTCGGTCGCCCGACGTAGCGCACATACCAGAAGGCAATCGGTAGAGCAATTAACACGGTTGCCACTGCCGCCAAAATCCCCGCATAAATCGAATTCCATGTTGCCACATCCAACGCCCGAATTGTATCTCCCTGTTCCAATCCACGCACCAACCAAAAAATGAGTACACCTAACGGCATCACCAGCGCAAAGAGCACAACCACGCCGCAGAAAATCACCGCAGGCACTTTCCATTTGCCCAATGGAATCGTTTTATGGCGGCGTTTGGCTCCCCCTGTACTGTAATATTTCGTCTGCCCTTGCGTACGATTCTCGATAAACAATACAGTCAGCGTCAAAACCACCAACATCAAAGCCAACACTGCCGCGCCGCTCCGGTTCAGCGAAGCCGTGTATTGTACATAAATCGCACGGGTAAATGAGTTAAATTGCAAAAGAGCTACCGCCCCGAAATCGCTCAAGGCGTACAAACTCACCAGAATCGAACCCGAAGTGATAGCAGGTCGCAAAAGCGGCAACGTTAATTTTCTAAAGGTATCAAACGGGGTGCGCCCCAAACTCCGCGCCGATTCTTCAAGCGCGGGGTCCAGCCCCCGCAACGCCGCCCGTACCGAAAGCACCATATACGGGTAACTAAAAAGGGATAATGCCAGACACGCCCCCGGAAACCCGTAAATTTCAGGCAAACGGGTTACACCCAATGGCTCCAACCATTGTTGTACCATCCCCCGCGGACCCAATGCCGCCACAATCACAAACCCGCCAACATAAGAGGGAATCGCCAGCGGAATCACACTCAAAATCAACCATAGACGGCGGGCGGGCAGGTCGGTACGGGTGGTCAACCATGCCAATGGAACCCCTATCAGAATCGTGAGCAGCGTTGTGCTGACTGCCAGCAAAATAGATTGCACCAATACCGTTAAGGTGGCAGGGCGCATCACAAAATCCAACGCCGCCGTACCCAATTCCGAAGAACGAATAATCAGGTAAAGCAACGGAGCCAACATCAACAACGCGAAAAGCGTGGCGGGCAGACTCACCGCAAGCGGTGCACGTTGGCGGCGGGGTTGAAAGGTCGCCTCACCGGTAGGTGGTCGTAAAAAGGGGATTTCCATCGTATAAAATACAAAACGGGCGTAGGGGTAGAAATACTACCGCTACGCCCGATAATAATCCATCGCTTACAGAATGCCGAGCGATTGGAGCAATTCCAACGTCCCTTGTAAATCGGACAGAGCGTTGAGGTCAATTGCCGGAGTGGTCAGCGATTCCAAAGCAGGCAGAATCGGATCGGCGGCAACCCCGCTTAACAACGGATACTCTTTGGTTTCTTCACTGAAATATTGTTGGGCTTCTTCCGACAACAAGAATTGTACAAAGGCATTTGCCGCCTCGGTATGTTGTGCCGTTTTCAGAATCCCAACCCCCGCCACGTTCACCAACCCGCCAATATCGCCATTGTCAAAGAAATAATTGGCGGCGGGATATGCCGAATCTTCAGCCAGTTTGCGGAACAGGTAATAGTGGTTTATGAACCCTACCGAAATCTCTCCGGAACCCACCGCTTCCAATACAGCCGTGTTGTTGGCATAAACTTTCGGCTCATTGGCTTGAATCCCTTGCAACCATTCCCCGGTGGCTTCATCCCCCAACGAGGCACGCATCGCCGTGACAAATGATTGGAACGACGCATTGGTCGGTGCCCAGCCAATCCGTCCCTGCCATTGCGGGTCTGTATAGTCCAAAATACTGGCGGGCAAATCAGCTTCGCTTAATTCTTCGGCGTTGTATACCACCACCCGTGCCCGTGCGCTAATGCCCACCCATTGGGCTTCGGGAGCGCGGAAGCGGGAATCCACCAATCCAACGATTTCGGGTGTAAGTTCTGCCAGCACATCTTCGTTGGTCAACGCGCCCAATGCCCCTGCATCCTGTGCAAAATAAACATCCGCGGGACTGTTCGCGCCCTCTTCCAAAATTGTGGCGGCAAGTTCAGTGGTGTCCCCGTATCGCACGTTGACTTGAATGCCGGTTTCTTCCTGAAAACGGGTAATAATCGGACCGACCAATTCTTCACTCCGCCCTGAATAGATCACCAATTGGCTATCAGCAAGGGGTTGATTCTCGTCGGTAGCCTGTTGCGTTCCAACCGGTTCCGGGTCGGCTTCTACTTGCGGCGAGGGTTGTGCCGGAGCTTCAGTTGCACTTGTTGCCACGGCTTCGGTGGGAACAGCGGCGGGCGCAGTAGGGGTAGCGGCGGCACATGCACTAACGGTCAACAAGACCGTGAAGAGCATAATTAGTGAGAAAAACTTTTTATTCATGGTAGGGTAGACTCCATTAAAGACAGAGACCTATATTGCAACTGCAAGTCAGCCTCTTTTGTGGCTGTGATTTATTTCATTTATGCCCGAAAACGGGCGATTTCAAGAGAAAAGCCGCGAAAACGGGAGGTTCTCAGGCGCAGTACCTCCTGTTTTGACGAGCGGCTCAGGACTACTATAATTGCCCCATCCAATAAAGTCAAGTAGTTTACTCAAGTTTGAGCAAACTCTTAGCTTTTAACCTAGGTGAAAAATGAGTTGAGAGGTGAAAAAGAGAGGGGAACAAAAGGGTTGTCTGTTCTCACATCTCCTCTCTCCACTCTCCCCTCTAAATTACATGAACGATATTACCGATAGAGAAGAAGATTATCTGAAAGCCATCTACACGTTATCGCATGGCGCGGACACCTCCGTTGCACCCGGCGATTTGGTAACGCGCCTCGGCGTTTCCAGCGCGGCAGTTACACGGATGACCCAACGTCTGGCGGAAGCAGGCTTGGTGCGCCGTACTGCTTATCAAGGTATGACCTTAACCGCAACGGGGCGGCATCATGCCCTGCGGGTGCTCCGCAACCATCGGCTGGCAGAAGTCTTTTTGGTACGCGAATTAGGCTATGATTGGGCGGATGTAGATGAAACCGTAGACAGTTTGGAACATGCCATGACGGATGAATTTACAAACCGTTTGGAAGAACGATTGAACTACCCCCCCGCCTGTCCCCATGGCGACCCGATTCCTAACCGCACGTTACAAGTCGAATTGGTGCGCGAACGCCCGTTAACCACCGTCCCGGTAGGACAGCGCGTTGTTATCAGCCGTGTTACCGGCGACAAAGCGATGTTCCGGTATCTGGCTACTCAGGACTTGGTTCCCGGCAGTGCAATCATCTTAAAAGAACGGGTCGAAGTCGGTGGCTTGTGGATGATTGAACGTGAAGGCAACTTACTCCCCTTGTCGCCTCTGGTGGCGGGAGCTATTTTCGTAAAACGGGAAGAGTAAGCTGATGAGTGCCAAACAAAAAGCCCATCGGTTGCCGATGGGCTTTTTGTTTATCTGTTGGTTTATTCGGCTTTGATGCCAATATCGCCAAAGTCTACGAAACCGCCGGACGGACCAAACTCATTCAGGTCCACATCATCCACAATCAACGGCTCAAATCCTTCTGCCAACACGCCTATTGAGTACCGTTCGTTGAGCGGAATCGGGAAGTTGCTTTGGAAATCACCACGGGAATCGCTGAAGGCAATGTCCAGAATATGGTTGGGGTCGCTGGTGTCCAGCGTATCCCAGGTAATGCCCGGAGCCAGCACCACAAAAAGTGCATCCCGCACGGGGCGACCCGTATCGGCTGACAGAATCCGTCCTGTTAAGGTCACAGAATCCGCCACTTCGCCGCCGCCGCCGCCGACCACGATTTCATCCGACACAAGGGTACGATCGCCCGCAGTCAATTCCATCGTATAGACCCCATCTTCCAATCCATCAGGATTGGTGGTGTTCACCCAGAAGAAACCGTCGCCGGGGTCAAGGGGCCATTCGTCAAATTCCAACAGAGAATCTTCGATAGACTCCCCGTTGACAAACCATTCCGCAACAAAGGGTGTATCCGCAGAAACGCCGATATACTCAAAGTTGGCGTAAATTTCTTCCACACCACTCGGCGCAGAGGTTACAAACTCATCGTCGTCGGCAGTTAGTGTATACCCCTGGAAGTTGAGAATAATTTCGCCATCTTCGCCCCCGATAGGGACAACAGGGTTGGGGGTTGTACCTCCACCGCCACCGTTACAACCGGGAACCCCTAAACCGGAAAGATCTGACAATATCTCGCCTGCCGCATTGATCGGGCGCACGAGACCAATTTTCCCGGCACTGTCGGGGTCAATGATTCCGGCAGTCGGAACCCCAATCAGGTTACCGGTTTCGTCAATTGCGCTACCGCCGGAGTTACCGGGGTTAATTTCAGTATCGGTTTTGAACCACGGACCACCGGCGCGGGGGTCTTCTTCAAACCCACTGATAATCCCGGTGGTGAATGTGACGGTTTGCCCCCCGATGCCGGGAAAACCAATAACCGCAATGGGGTCTCCGGTAAACGGTACGTCCGAGTCCCCGATGGTATAGGTGGGCAATGCCAGACAACCGGTAAGATCATTGCCGTCAATATCCGCCACAATTGTAATGAGCGAAAGGTCTAACGCGGCATCGGCACGAACTACCTGCCCGAAGAACGAAGGATTGGCAGGTTGGCGTGGGTTGGTCGTAATCGCCACCACCACAATCCCATCATCATTAAACAACTCCTCACTATCCGGATCACCAACAACGTGGAAATTGGACAGAATCTGCCCCGTTTCAGCCACAATCGAACCGGAGCCGGAAGCAATGACATTAAAATTGTTGTCCAGGGTGTAAATTAACACCGTAGATACCAATGCCGCTTCACGAATAGGGCGGGAAAATTGAGCATTTGCCACCGGTTGGAACAACGCCGCACCGATCACCATCATTAACAACACCGACAAAAAGAGCGTACTTTTACGCCACAGGTTATTCATATTCATTACCCTCCGAAACGGACGCTTGATTGAATTTGCGACCACAGCGCGTCCAACTCGGCGCGTTTTTCTGACGGACCTTCCAGCGAAATGGCATACAAGGTTTCGCCATTCGCCACCAACAGTTCGCGCCCGTCTACCACTTGTAGACCAGAGGCAAAAAATTGGTCACTACTAGAGAGCACATATTCATAGTGCATGACACCGCCAACACGCCCGCCAACATCCACCTGTTCGGTCTCTACACTTTGGAACAGTTGGCGACTTTGCGCCAGTTGTAGGGCGCGGGTGGTTGCCAATGCTCCTACATCTTCCGCCCCAATCGGTGGTACATCCAGCGTTTCCACGCGAATGGTAAAACCATCGGTAGTGCGGGCACTATAGACTCCATCCTCCGGTCGGGAGATGGTTCCTCGCGGCACATTGAAGGAAGCCCCTTCAGCGGTAACGGGTTGGGTAGCACCAAAATTGCTCTGGCGCAGAATTGCCCCCCCTACCAATGCCAACACCACCAGAATGAGAACAAAAAGGTCTGCCGTGCGCCATACACTTTCATCGGGCTGGTAACCATGCCCCCAGGAATCTACACGAGTTGTCATGGCTCAGGCTCCTTTCGCCGCAGTCGCTTGCCCGACACTGCGTTGCATAAGGGTAAAGATCACCGCAAAGATAATTACGGCAAAAATAGCGGTTGCAATCAGGGCGGGCCAGGGGTTATAGGTGATGCCGCCAAAACTGAATTGACTGGTAAGAAAGTCAAACAGTCCATGTACTGCTCCGGCAACCAGAACCCCCACCCCGGCATACCATCCCGGCGCACCTCCCGGCTTTATCATCCCGAGGAAGTACCCCACCATTGCACCAAATGTGGCATAGGCAAGGCTGTTGACAATAATCGTCAACGTACCAACACCCAGACTGATGGTACCGTTTTCCGTGATGTAGGTGAGATTGGCGGCAATCCCTAAGCCCAGCGCAACGGCGGTTCCATAAATAATCCCGTCAATCCGTTCGTCAAATTCGGAGGTCGGCATCACGGTAAAACGCACGGCGGCATAGACCAATGCGGCAGTCAGAATTCCGTTCAACAACGTTTGTGTCAGCAGATAGGTTAGCGAACCGGGATCCGCCCAGAGTTGTACTTCAAACACATCACGGAGCAGGGGTTGTTCCACTGCGCCGCCCAACAACGCCCCCAACACCAACAGCCCCAAAACATAATGATGGGGTTCCGGCTCCAGACGGTCTTGTGAGTAAAACAGACCGAGCCACAACAAGGCAGGCACAATCGCAAGAACCAACCCGATAATCAACCGGGTAGATTCTGATACATCTACAAACCAATCGGTGAAACTCACGGTAGCGGTTAGTCCCGCACCAATGAGGATAAGAATGGCGAGTAAGGCAATAGTAGCCCTTACCAATCCGTTGCTCATCCCCGACGCACTGGCGGAGCGTCGTCCTGAAGACATGCTGACCTCCTAAGAGAAGGGGTTTTGGGATGGGTAGCACATCACCCCATCCCCTCAATAAATACGAATTTATGGTCAAGTGGGTTGCACCCTTTGACCCCGAAATACCACAGTAATGACATCTACAGACATATAAAGAGCGCGGCGAAAACCGCGCACTTTATCCACAGCCATCATCACTCTAAACTACCGGAAACAATAAAGCTACTGAGAATCCGGTCGAGTGCGTCAAGGTCTTTATCGCTGACGACTTGTACTTGAACCAACGCAAGGAAAGAGCGATCTTCCGGCACAACAGTGAGTACAAGGAATGAGGTTCCTGTCCCATCACAATTGAGCCATAGGTCATACAATCCCGTATAGAGCGCGTCTTGATAGTCATAGCGACCATCGTATTCACACGTTCCCTCAAAACTGGTGTCATCCAGCAAGCCTGCCTCATCATAGGAATCCAGCAGGGTGCGGGAGGCACCGAAGAAGACCCCCGGCGTGGTCCAGGTTCCGTAGAAATCATCCAAGCTGGGCGCGGCGGAAAGCGCAGTCCCTACCGGTTGCTCGTCCACGGTCCATTGCGCCCCGTTGACATCACTCCACTCTACGGGAACTTCCATTGAAAGTTGTCCGCTTTCATCGGAAATAACCGTATATTCTTCGTAGACATCCGCATCGCTACCCGATGTTTCGCCGTTTTCATCAGGGACATCTTCTTCCAACGTTTGAGCAAAGGAGAAAGACAATTCCAATTCCCGCCCGTTGATTTGACCTTCCAGATACTCCTCAGTTTCATTCCGCAAGACTTCGATGCTCAGGGTATCATCGGCATCCCGACTGCGAAGAATATCGCAGTAATCTGCCATTGTGCCATCCAACGCTAAATCTAAGCCTTCCATACGGGTGATAATATCCCCCGGTTGGAGGCGAGTTCTATCTGCCGGGGAGCCGGATTTCACGGATGCAACCCATATTCCATCGTATACGGCGGAACCGTTAATACCTATCGAGTTGACATCCCCTTCGCGCAATTCATCCAGCAACGGAATCGCCTCATCGGACGAAATGGCAAAATACTGGTTGACTGAGGAGGCTCCGGCGTAGTTGACCCCGACTACCCTACCGTTCTCATCCACCAACGGACCCCCGGAGTTGCCGGGGTTAATCGTGGCATCGTGCTCCAACACATAGTCCACCGATGCCCATTCGGTTTCGCCGCCCGCCCGTTCTTTACTGATAATCCCGCGTGTCAACGTAAATTCGGGATCACCCAGCGGGAACCCGGCGGCATACACATCCAAGCCAACATCAATCTCCC
>CBKYSX010000105.1:0-9392 GCA_966690745.1 uncultured Ardenticatenales bacterium | reverse complement strand
ACTCACCCGCGCCTATCTGACCGCATTGGTATTCAATGTGATTACAAACATGATTGCGATTTACTATTTCGGGTTATATGGCGCGGCAGTGGTGACGGTGCTTAGCGAAATTGCGCTACTGATTCCCTTTTATATTCTGATGCGGCGCAGTGTGGGGGGTCTGCCCTGGCTGGCACTCTTCGCTAAGCCCACCCTTGCCATGCTGGTATCAGCCCTTCCGCTTTTTCTGATACCGCTTCCCTTCTGGCTGGCAATCCCGGCAAGCGGCATTCTTTATCTGCTTACTCTTTTTCTGCTCCGTACCTTCAACGATGCCGACCGCGCCCTGATTGCCAAGTTCATCCCGGGACGGTTACGCAATCGCTTTGTCCTATAAAATTACTCTACCGCTTTGGAATAATGCCGCTTTCTCTGTATGATTGGCGGCATTGTTCTACCCGTTAACGCTAAAAGGACTCACGCATGGCGACGCACGTTCGCATTAAAGATGTTGGTCAATACGATGGGCAAACCATTACGGTGAAAGGATGGCTCTACAACCGCACCGATAAGGGCAAACTAAAATTCCTGCAAGTGCGGGATGGAAGCGGCTTAATTCAGGCAGTAATGTTCAAAAAGGACATCCCCGAAGAGGTATGGAATGCCGCCGACAAATTGACACAGGAAAGTGCCGTAGAAGTGACGGGCAGTATTCGCGCCGACAGCCGTGCGCCCGGCGGCTACGAAATGGGGATTAGTGACCTGAAAGTGGTCCACTACGCGCAGGACAACTACCCGATTCAATTGAAAGAACACGGGGTTGGCTTCCTGATGGAAAATCGCCATCTCTGGATTCGTAGTCCGCGTCAAACGGCTATTTTGCGGATTCGCGCCACCATTATCAAAGCGATTCGGGACTGGCTGGACAACAATGGCTTTACGTTGGTGGACAACCCGATTCTGACCCCGGCGGCGGTGGAAGGAACCAGTACCCTCTTTGAAGTGGATTACTTCGGTGAACCCGCTTTCCTCTCCCAATCAGGACAGTTGTACAACGAAGCCAATATATTCGCACTGGGTCCGGTCTACTGTTTTGGTCCCACCTTCCGCGCCGAAAAATCCAAAACGCGCCGCCACCTCACCGAATTTTGGATGGTGGAGCCGGAAATTCCCTTTTGCGATTTGGAACAGTTGATGGAGATTGAAGAGCAATTCGTCAGCTATATTGTGCAACAGGTGCTGGCAAAACATCGTGACGAACTAGTAAAATTGTTGGAGCGGGATATTTCTGCGTTAGAAAAAGTCTCCGCTCCGTTCCCGCGTATTTCCTATGAGGAAGCCGCGGCAAAAATCCGCGAGTTGTACGAAGCGGAAAGCGACCCCGAAAAGAAACAGTTGCTCTATCTGGAAGAGGGGGATGATTTTGGGTCGCCCCACGAAACCGAACTGACCAAATTGTATGATCGTCCGGTCTTTGTCTATCACTATCCGTCGGCGGTCAAAGCGTTCTACATGGAAACGGTAGAAGGAAACGAAAAATATTGCCGCTCGGTAGATTTACTGGCACCGGAAGGGTATGGCGAAATCATTGGTGGTGGGCAACGTGCAACCAGCGTAGACCTGTTGTTGCAACGAATTGAAGAACACCATTTGCCCCGCGAATCGTATGAGTGGTATTTAGACCTGCGCCGTTTCGGGTCGGTTCCGCATAGCGGTTTCGGATTAGGGGTAGAACGCACGGTGGCGTGGATTTGTGGGTTACACCACGTCCGTGAAACGGGCGCGTTCCCGCGTATGTTGGAGAAGATGTACCCGTAATCAAGAAACGAGAAAGGAGGAGAAACGATGTTATCGTTTCTCCTCCTTTCTCAACTTAGAGATAGCCACACCACCCCATCTTTGCCGCGATGACTTTCATTTCTGCCCCGGCACTTGATTCCAGCGTTACCCCGCTGTCGCGCCGCGCCTTCCAGCCCCCTACCAATCCATCCACCTGATCTAAGAGCCAGCCCAATCCTACCGCTACTTCTATCGCACAAGTACTTGCAACCTCACGGGTCGCTACGGTTTCGATCCGCATAAGGATTTCACTCCTTTCGGTATCATTGAGAGAACCGTATTATAGCCGTTTGGCACGACAAAACAGGCTATTTTTCAGGGTATGTACCTAATTTTACAGAGGCGGATAGGCGGGATAATCGGGTGTGGTACGGAAATGTTCTTCTAACACACCCATCACCGCCAGCACAATATCTTCACGCCAATGACGCGCCGCCACCTGCACCCCGACCGGTAATCCCGTACTTCCCCGTTCACTTTCAATCGCGGTTTTATCCACAATATCGCGGGTTGCCGGACGGTCGCTTTCTTCGCCGGGGCGTACCCGCCCCGCCGCCACCACTCCGGCGGGCATCCCCGTCAGGTTATAAAGGCGGGCGTAGCTATCAAAATCGGGGAGATTGGCGGTGGCTCCATGCCGCACAGCGGCAAGCCCCGCCGGGGGACATAGAATGGCATCATAGCCATGAACGTTGAGTTCGGCGCGGAAACGCACGTTGTACGCCTTTTGCGCCTCCAATAAGCCCCACAATTCCGAAACGGAACGATTGCCCAAACTCTTAACAGTTGCCGCCAGCCGCCGGTGTCCTGCCGCGCCCATCGCCACCCCCGCAACCACACGAAGCGGCTTGGGTAAGGACGCAACTTGAAGCAGGGTTGCAATCCGTTCATTGGGTTTTTCGCCCCCTAATTGTTCAAACAATGCCTTCGCCCCATCTGCCGTCACTAAACTGAAAAAGCGCGAAACCAGCGTACCAACGTCGGGCGGAGTCCATTCTTCTATGGTTGCGCCCAAACGCCGCAATGCCTCCACCGCTTCCCGCACCACACGCCGAATCGCGGGGGAAGCCGGAAACGCGCCATCATCGGTGTAATAGGCAATTTTCAGCCGTTCGACGGATACCTCTGCCGGATTGCGCCATACTACAGGCGGAATGGTGGGGTCAAACCACTCCTGCCCGGGCGCGGCAAGCACTTCCATCGCCAGCACCAAATCCGCCGTACTTCGAGCCAACGGCCCTGATTGAGCAACAATCGCGCCGCCGCTTGCGGTATCCAATCCGCCGGGCGGGGTATCCAAGTTGGTGAGGCGGTAGGTGGTTGGTTTCAGCCCGTAAATCCCGCAAAAATGGGCGGGTTCACGGATACTGCCGCCATAATCTCCGCCAAAACCCAATGCTGATCCGCCCGCCGCCACCATCGCGCCTTCCCCACCGCTACTGCCCCCACAACTGCGCTCCACGTTCCAAGGATTCAGGGTACGTCCGTACAATTCATTGTCCGATTCAATATATGCCAGCAATTGCGCGATATTGGTTTTGCCCAGAATAATCGCCCCCGCCGCCCGTAACCGTTGCACCAACGGACCGTCTTCCCCGGCGCGATGGTCGCGCAGTCGTGCCAACCCAAAGGTCGTAGGGGTTCCCTTCACTAAAAAATTATCTTTAATGGTAATCGGAACCCCATGGAGCGCCCCCAACGACTCACCACGCGCCTGCGCCACATCCGCCGCCTCTGCGGCGTGCCGTGCCTCCTCAAACATCGGGAAGGCGACAGCATTGATCTGAGGATTAACCTCTTCGATACGGCGGATATGGGCTTCAGTTACATCGCGGGCGGAAACCTCGCGGCGACGAATCAGGCGGGCAAGTTCGGTGGCGGACAGCTGAGTAAGCGAGGTCATGGGCTTTATCCAAAAGTGGAAGCAGGAATAAGGACTTAAGCCTATCGTGGCTTTCCCATCTTTGCAAAGATGGATAGAATCACCAGTTGTGACACGTTCACAACCACTAAAAAGAATGGGGCAACTTTCCTGCTTGTGTAGGAAAATAAAGCCTCCCATACCTCCGTTTTATCGAAGGGGATATAACGAATGAAAACGCATAGCACTCCGCTTGCCTATTTGGGCATTCATGCGGACACCCAACATTGGAACCCATCGCCCGCCGAAACTGTCGAATTGGCAATTCAGCGTGGCGAAGGCAAATTGACCGCCGGGGGACCCTTCTTAGCGGTCACGGCTCCCTTTACGGGACGCTCTCCCAAGGATAAATTTGTCGTTAAAGAAGCCAGTAGTGAAGGGGATATTTGGTGGGGTAGCGTCAATCGCCCGATTGCGCCGGAATTCTTTTACGCCCTGCGGGATGATGTGATTGCACACCTCAGCCAAAAAGAATTGTTTGTGCGCGATCTACACGCCTGCGCCGACCCCACCCATCGCTTGAATGTACGCCTTGTTTCGGAGAGTGCATGGCATACCCTGTTTGCCAATGCCCTATTCCGCCGCCCCGACTTGGAAGAACTTGCTTCCTTCGCTCCCGATTTTACCATCCTCCATGCCCCCTACTTTCAGCCCAATCCCGCCAAACATGGCACACGCCAACCGGACAGCGGACCAACAGCGGCAGTTTTGCTTAATTTTGCCGAAAAGACGATTGTGATTGCCGGAACCAAGTATGCAGGGGAAATCAAAAAATCAATCTTCACGGTCTTGAATTACCATCTGCCCAATAAAGGGGTGCTTTCGATGCACTGCTCCGCCAATACAGGGACAGAGGGAGATACGGCGTTGTTCTTTGGATTGTCGGGAACCGGGAAAACCACTCTTTCCGCCGATGCCTCGCGGGGTCTGATTGGCGACGATGAGCATGGTTGGAGCGAAAATGGTATCTTCAATTTTGAAGGGGGCTGTTACGCCAAAACCATTCGCCTCTCCGCCGAAGCCGAGCCGGAAATTTACGGAACCTTGAGCCGTTTCGGAACCGTATTAGAAAATGTGGTAATGGACGAGCGCACCCGTACCCTTGATTTGGATTCTGATGCGATTACCGAAAATACCCGCGCCGCCTACCCGATTGATTTCATTCCGAATCATGTCCCGTCCGGCATGGGCAATCACCCCAAAAATATTATCTTCCTTTCGGCAGATGCCTTCGGGGTGCTTCCGCCCGTCAGCCGTCTGACCCGCGAACAGGCAAAGTACTACTTCCTATCGGGCTATACCGCGAAATTGGCGGGAACGGAGCGGGGGGTTACGGAACCGGAAGCCACTTTCTCCACATGCTTCGGCTCGGTGTTTATGGTACACCATCCCCATGTATATGCCGATATGTTGGGGGATTTGATTGACAGGCACAACACCAATGTCTGGTTATTGAATACAGGTTGGAGCGGCGGTGGGTACGGGGTCGGCTCCCGCATGAAAATTGCGTTCACGCGGGCAATGGTGAAAGCGATTCTGGATGGCTCCCTGGCAGAAACGCCTACAGTGGCTGACCCCATCTTTGGCTTGGGCATCCCCACCGAAGTGATTGATGTTCCCTCCGAAGTGTTAAACCCGCGCAATACATGGCAAGACAAAGCGGCATACGACCAGCAAGCACAGCAATTGGCAGAACGATTCAAGAAAAACTTCCAGCAATTTGCCGAACGTGTTTCACCCGATGTCATGAAGGCAGGTCCCTTAATTTAAAAACAGTGGCTAAATGAAGGTGTTCATCCCTTGTAAGCCCGGATCAATACCTTCTGGCGTAACCACTATCACAGACTACTAATGTGCCCTCGCTATCCTACTATTACCCAATAGTGGGATAGTTGTTTTTGGAGGGCAAGATGTATTTTCCCTACATTCATGGCAGTAACCTGAACGGTCGTCGTTTTCATCTTCCCCGGCAGTTCCAGGGCGAATGGAATCTGTTATTGATTGCGTTCCAAATCTGGCATCAAAATGATGTCAATACATGGATGCCCCTTGCCGAACGTCTGCTCCACGCCTATTCCAATTTTCAATACTATGAACTGCCCGTTGTTGGCGTACAAAGCGATGCCAATCAAGCCCGAATAGACAACGGAATGCGAAGTGGCATTCCCGATTGGTCTACACGGGCACGAACCATTACGCTGTATATCTGCCGTGAGGAGTTCTGCAAAGCCGTAGATCTGCCTGATGATCGCCGTATTTACGCGCTTCTTGTAAATCGGGAAGGCGATATCGCATGGGCGGCGGAAGGACCATTACGTTCTCAACCGGTTGCAACAGATTTGGAAATGACCCTTGCTACCTTACAGAGTAACCCGCTTGCATTAAAAAGTCCCGTTTAAACGGGACTTTTTTTATTCCTCCGAGGGCGACGTTTTAGATAATTGTTCCAATTCTGCCTCGGTCAATCCATAGGATTCCAACATGGCTTTGGTGATGTCTTCGACGGCTTCGGCAATTTCATCAAATTCCCGCGAAATCTCCATTAACCGTTCTTGTAGTGCCTGGCGGGTGGCTTCATCTTCCGGTAGTTGATCGGGAATCAAATTGGCGAGTCGTGCTTCTAAAGATTCGGTGTCGTTGGTCATGTATGCCTCACTGTGTTTATAGCTACGCTCTTGCCATTATACCTTATCTCTTGGGCATCGAAGGCAGGCACTACAAGGAAAGAATGTGGCTAACCTGCAAAATTTATGGGTAGCCTCAATTGCAAGCGACGGAAAATGAGAGGTGAATCGTTATTGGGACGTGTACGCCCCATCCACCAAATAATAACCGCCTGTCATAAAGGAAGCGGCAGAAGAGCAGAGGAACGCAACCAAATTGGCAACTTCCTGCGCCTCGCCCATCCTTCCAATCGGGTGGAGTTGGGTTAGGGCTTTGGTCGTAGGCTCATCCAATGCCCCTTCTAACAACGGGGTCACGATGAAACCGGGTCCCACCGAGTTAATCCGAATTCCCTGTGAGGAATATTCAATGGCGGCACTTTTAGTTAGCCCCACCACAGCATGTTTGGCGGCAACATAGGCAGGGGCAGTCGCAAAGCCTACCGAGCCAAGAATCGAAGCCATATTCACGATTGCGCCGCCACCGCTTTCCAGCATGGCGGGGATTCGGTAGCGTAGCCCGTAAAAGACCCCGTGCAAGTTGACATCTATCACCTTGTGCCATCCCTCAAGGCTATACGCGCCTGTCATGCTCGGTTCGCCGCCGATACCCGCATTGTTCACGGCAATATCCAGTTTGCCATAGGTTTTGACGGCACTGTTTACCATCGCTTCAACATCGGCGGCACTGGCAACATTCACTTTGACAAAGAGTGCATCACCACCTTTGTCCGTAATGGCTTGCGCCACCCGCTCCCCATTTTTCACATCAAGGTCAGCAACTACAACCTTTGCGCCCCCTTCTGCAAACGTTAATGCACACGCCTCCCCGATACCGGAACCGCCCCCCGTCACGATTGCCACTTTGTCATCAAACGAAACTTCCATAGTTGTCTCCTTTCTCTGCTGTATGGTAGTGCCTTAAATAGTAGTCGGGACATGCCGGATTCTCAATTCTTCTTCCCCTTTTTTGGTAGGTGTTCAATGCTTGATAGTACATGAATAAAGTTGTTGTAAAGTTTTCAAAAAACTCTTGACTTTTGTAAAATTTTTCAGTACAGTGGAAACGTTTCCAAAGATGGAAACGCTTCCACAACCAAAGTTTATGAATGTCACAATCCGTGAAGTTGCTCAAAAAGCCGAAGTTGGTCTTGGAACCGTATCCCGGGTGCTGAACAACAGTCCGTTGGTCAGTCATGCCACCCGTGAACGGGTGTTGCAAGCCATTCAGGAACTGAACTTTGTCCCGAACCAAAACGCACGTCGTCTTTCGATGGGCAAAACGCTGACAATTGGTGTCATTATCCCCTTTTTCACCCGCCCCTCCTTTACGCCACGTTTGAGCGGAGTGGAAAGCGCGCTTTCCGAAACCCAATTTGACCTGTTAATTTCCAATGTAGATATTGTTTCGCGGCGTGACAACTGTTTCCGTGATTTCACCCAGCGCAATCGTGTAGACGGGTTACTGGTAATTTCTTTACCGCCCCTGGAGAACGAAATTCCATTACTCAGCAGTGCCGCCGTACCTGTCGTGCTGATTGACATCAATAACACCGCTCTGACCGATTTTCATCGTGTTACCGTAGATGATGTGCTAGGTGGGAAACACGCAACGAACCACCTGATTCAATTAGGGCATCGCCGGATTGGTATGGTGGGCGACCCATTAATTACACCTTTTAACTTTACTTCCAGCCGTGACCGCTATGTCGGCTATCGCCAGGCACTGGAAGAAGCAGGGATTCGCTTTAATCCTGACTATTTCCGTGAAGGTGAACATGGACGGCATCAAGCCCGTGAGCTGGCAATAGAGATATTATCCGGTTCCATGCCCCCTACGGCTATTTTTGCGGCAAGCGACACGCAAGCACTTGGTATCATGGAAGCGGCACGGGATTTGGGGCTATCCGTCCCTGATGATCTTTCGGTTATAGGGTATGATGATGTTGAAGTGGCAGAATACCTTAATCTGACCACCACACGTCAACAATTGTTTGAATCAGGACAGGTCGGGGCTGAAATCCTTCTGGAACTTATCGCTAATCCCGATGATCACTTTGCCCCCTTCCATGTCACGATTCCTACCGAACTGGTTGTGCGGGGTACCACCGCACCTCCAAAGGATATCCTATGACCCTCTATGGCGGCATTGAAGCAGGAGGAACAAAGTTTATCTGTGCTATCGGTACCAGCCCGAACGATATTCGGGCGCGGGCACAATTTCCAACCACCACACCGCAGGAAACATTAGGGCAATCGGTGGCGTGGTTGCAGGAACAGGCAAAGGCATATGGCAGTCTAAGTTCCATTGGAATCGCTTCCTTTGGCCCCGTAGACCTGAACCCTGCTTCGCCTACCTATGGCTATATCACCACCACGCCCAAACGATATTGGGCGATGGCGGATATTGTTGGTGCATTCCAATCTGCCTTTGACGTACCGATTGGCTTTGACACCGATGTCAATGGTGCGGCATTGGCGGAATATCGCTGGGGCGCGGCGCAGGGGTTGGATGTCGTACTCTATTTAACTATAGGAACGGGCATCGGCGGCGGTGTCGTTATCAATGGCAAAACCCTACAGGGCTTGCTCCACCCCGAAATGGGGCATTTCCGCCTTCCCCGCGATCCGGCTCAGGACCCGTTCGAAGGCTGTTGCCCTTTTCATGGTGATTGTTTTGAAGGGTTAGCCAGTGGCACAGCCATCAATGCCCGGTGGCAAGCCACA
Source organism: uncultured Ardenticatenales bacterium (assembly GCA_966690745.1). Classification (GTDB taxonomy): domain Bacteria; phylum Chloroflexota; class Anaerolineae; order Ardenticatenales; family Ardenticatenaceae; genus CBKYSX01. Next base: position 263 of record CBKYSX010000105.1, on the reverse strand, counting down.
CCTTCCCATTTGCCTGTAGACCATCCGGCATGGGATTTAGAGGCACATTATCTGGCATTAGGAGTCAGTGCGCTCATCTGTACACTTTCGCCCCAACGTATTTTGATGGGGGGAGGGGTTATGAAACATGAACGGTTGTTCCCTGCTTTACGCAAAAAGGTGCAGAGTTATCTCAATGGCTATCTCTATGTCCCTGCGGTTCTGGACGAAATAGATACATATATTCAACCGCCTGCGCTGGGCGACAATACGGGCGTGTTGGG
>CBKYSX010000104.1:0-9409 GCA_966690745.1 uncultured Ardenticatenales bacterium | reverse complement strand
GCGTGGTATTACGCTGATTGTAAAAGGTCTACTGGTTGCCGGAATCCTGATTGCCGCACTTACATTTTTTGCATCAACGCTAACAGAGCAATATTTCTTCCCCTATCCCGAAATCGGGACGGTATTTAGCGAGGGATATAGCGAAGCAAACTTTGATCAAATCCGCGCCGGGATGAGCGAGGCGGAGGTGGTTGCCCTCCTTGGTGAGCCACTTAACCGCGACCGAATGACTGTCTCATTCACTCAGGGAGTGCGTTCGGCGGCGATGCCCACCGGTTCCGGCGCGATGTGGTCTTATTCCCATGATAACGCCGCGGGCATCTGGGATTTTGCGTGGCTGGGGCGATTCGTTTATTTTGATGAAGCGGGGCGGGTGACGGGTACAGTGAAATGGGTCTTTTACGATTGATAAAAAGGGTAAAGAGCGACAGGACGCACCGTTTTTACAGGTAGAACGGTGCGTCTTTTCTATGGGACTACGTTTATGAGCAGATCTATCGCTTTTGCAACAGATCGAAACCATGCGGCTTTAACGCAGGATGACCAACAGGTAGCAATATGCGCCGCAGAGTTGGGTATCACCGTTGCCCCTGCTGTCTGGAATGACCCGGATGTGGTGTGGGAGCGTTTTGATGCCGTGGTTATTCGCTCTTGCTGGGATTACCATTTGCATCCCACCGCTTTTCTGGACTGGTTGGCTCGGCTGGAGCAAAAGGGGATTTCGTTGTGGAATCCGCCCCCGATTGTGCGGTGGAACAGCGACAAACGGTATCTGTTGGAGCTTGCACAATGGGGTGTTGCGACGGTTCCTACTATATACCTTCCGCACGGGGCAACCGCCGATTTGGGTGGGTTGCTGGCGGAGCAGGGGTGGACAGAGGTGGTGGTTAAACCCACGATTAGTGCGAGTGCGTTTAACACATGGCGCGGGGGTACGTCCACCTTATCAAAAGACCATGACCGATTTGCTGAACAGGTGCGCCATTCTGCCACTCTCGTTCAACCCTACATGCCGGAGATTGAGGCGGGGGAATGGTCACTCGTCTATTTCAACGGCACCTTTAGCCATGCCGCCTTGAAACGCCCGAAAACGGGGGAGTTCCGGGTGCAGGGCGAATTTGGTGGGCAGTCAACCCTCGCACCGCCTGATACCGCATTGATCGAACAGGGCAGTGCGTTGATTGACCTTGTTCAGTCGCGGTTCGGGCAACCATTGCTTTATACCCGTGTGGATGGTGTGGTACGGGCGGGGCAGTTGGTTCTGATGGAGTTGGAATTGATTGAACCGGCGTTACTGCTTGCGTTGGAGCCATCTTCGGCGGAACGGTTTGCGCGAGCGATTCAGGACATTATCTTCAGTTCCCCGCTCTAATGGAGATTCAGTAACGCCCCGCGCCTCCGCCCTAAAGGACGGGGCAACAAAATACAGGACTCTGCGAAACGCGTGTACTTGGCAAACGGACTCCGTATTCAATAGCCCTACCCTTCCAGGGCTGAAAATTACCCGCATTTTTCGATTCACATATGGAGCGGTTCATCGTTTGTAGGGGCGGGTCACATTGACAATGTAATTTCCAAAATGGATTTTGTGACCCGCCCGCCGTTGCTATGAACGCCATTTTGAAATACGGGCGGGTCACAAGTTCCATTCCCACCCCTTCGGTAAGGTGTGACCCGCCCCTACATCCAATATCAATCAAATGGGGGATGTAAAGATGTGGGTAATCCCTAGCCCTTCTAGGGCGGGGGACACGGCACGGCACGGTATTATTTTCGGTGGTAATTGCAATAGGGTAGTGAAACCGCTTGAAACTTAGAAAGAAACCGAGTTTTCCACGGCAGAAACTCGGTTTCGCGCCCTACCACCACTACCTTATTCTATATCTCCGCCAGCCGTAAATGCCTGCCAAACAGGCGAGGAGTGCGCCCATCGCTTCAACCGGAATGATAGGTAGAGTTGTTGTGGCAATCATGGCATTCAGTGTAATGGCGGTTGGCTCTATAAAGGTGACAATATAGGCATGACCCACCCCCTGTCCCCCGAAATCTAACCCTACGGCTGTTACCATGTAATCCCGATTGCCGTCATTGTTGACATCCCCCACTTCTAATGCGTCTACCCCCAGCAAATCCCCCGGTATCGCCCCGGTAATTGTACCCAGAAGATCGTCCTCATCTGCGCCTGATACGATATAGACCTTCCCGCCGGAAGCCGCTCCGTCGCTGTTGGTATAGCCTGCAATAATCAGATCATCGTAGCCATCATTGTTCAGGTCGGGAACACCGCGCCCCCCACCCAAGCCTTCGCCAGGGTCAAAGGCATCAATCGCCCGAATCAGCGAGCCATCCATGCCTGAATAGAGATACACCCGTCCATCGCCACCCCCCGCGCCGTAATCTCCGATATAAATATCCTGTTGATTGTCATTGTTGAAATCGCCCGCCCCGAAGGCGAAGAATTGCCCGAAGGTGCCGGATTGGCTAAAGGGGGCGGTAGGGGTCATGGTGTAAAGCCGGGTTCCGTCTATGCCGGAGAAAACATACGCTAACCCATTAGCGTTATTGGCGCGGCGGGCACTGGCAACGACATCCCCCACTCCGTCATTATTCACATCTTCGACCGCACCGACCCCGCTACCCAGAAAATCGCCCGTATTGTATCCGTTCCGTCCCCATAAAAGGGAGCCGTCTGCCCCGGAATAAACGTAGATTCGTCCCGTTCCATTGCGGGGCGGTGGTACGCCTAATGTCGAGCTATACCATTCCGAGCCAACGACCACATCATCAAATCCATCCCCATTGACATCTCCAATGCCCGCTACGCCGGAGCCAAAGGATGCCCCCAATTCCCCTTCAAATTCACGTATCAAGGTGTGGGTTGCCCCGGAATAAATCCATGCCTTACCGCGAGTCGCGGGGGTGTATGCACCAATACCGCCCAGGATGTAATCAGGGGTTCCATCGTTGTTCACATCTCCGGCAGAAGCGGCACTGTACCCCATCTGGTTCGGGGATGCCCCCGTATGCGTGGCAAGAGTGGTTCCATCTATCCCTGAATAGACATAGACTCTGCCCCGACCCGACACACCGCTGGTGTAAACGTTGGCAGTGGTCAGATAATCATCAAATCCATCGTTGTTCAAATCACCCAGTTTTGCCCCGACCCAGCCAAAGCCGTCCCCGATATTTTCCCCCGTATGGGTATGAAGAATCTGAACCTCCGGCTCAACAATCGGGCCTCCGGCAAGCACAGCCGTACCGAACATGCTGACTGCCATGATCAGTGCCAGACTCACACTGAGTAAGAGGTGTCGTACTCGTTTCGTCATGGTTGCTCCTCTAAAGTAAGTTAGGGCGGATTGCCACTACCGCCTATGGAAGGAGCATAAAAGAGTGCGTCGGGTTACGCTATCAAATTGTTGCTGAAGTTAGAGGTTATAAGGGATTTTTGGAAGGCAGAGGGTGGCATTCCAAAGGTATGGCGGAAGGCACTGGTAAAGTGGCTGTGGCTGGAAAAGCCCAAATCATGCGCGATGGTCGTTACTTCCCGGGTTCCTTCTGAGACCGATTCAAGCGACGCACGAAGGCGAATTTGGGTCAGGTAGTGATGGAGGGTTGTTCCCGTTTCCTGCCGGAAGACGCGGCAGAGGTGGTAGGGCGAAACGAATAATTTGCCTGCAATATCCTCTAAAGTGAGGGTTGACTGGTAATAGGCGGCAATCACCGTTTTGGCATCAAAAATAATTTCGGCATGGGCACGCAGAGTGGCATGGTTACGGGGGGCGCGTTTGTCGTGCGCCTTGTAAGCATGTGCTACGACCTGCCCCAGAATGTTCAACATGGTTTCTTCAATATAAAGCGCGTTGGGAACAGGGTGCTTCAGAATGTGTTCGACCACCACTCTTTGGCGGAAATAAATATCGGCGGCGATGGGTCCGTGCGTCACGTCAAATAGTTTGGCTTCATGGTCGGCGGCGGTAGGGTCTACCTGGCTCACGACTTCGCGCACCAGCGCGGGGGCAAAGGCAAACCATTCGCACCGATCCCCCTGTGGGGATACTTTCCCTCGCCGGTATTCCTGCCCGTCATTATAAAAGACAACGGTATTCGGGTCTGCCACAATCGGTGCATGTCCGGCATGGGTAATTTCGACCCCGATGCGGGGAAATACAATAATCGGTCCGTTTTGGATGGGACCCGTATCTGCGAAATTAGGCGCGGTGACCGGACACATAAACTGCCCGATTCCCACCTGGCGACCTTCATAAATCGCCCATGAGGTGGCGGTGCTCATATTGATTTTCCCCGCTCTAAAGAGGCGGGGCTATAGACCTGTTGAGTGCTGAGTTTGATATTCGACAGGTTTCAGGAGCGATCACTTTAGTGCTGTGAGGGTAGAAAAATACAAAATTTCAACGACCCATCATAGTTACCCGTTGCCCCTGAAAATCGTTCAATTCTTCCACTCTTCCTCCAACACCGCAAACATCACATCGTCTACCCATTGCCCACCACGCCATGCCGATTTGTGAAAGTGTGCCTCTTTGCGAAAGGATAGCCGTTCGACAAGGGCAATGGAGCGCAGGTTGTCCGCATAAATTAAGGCTGTAATACGGTGCAAGCGCAGGGTTGAAAAAAGATAACTGACCAACGCTTTCACCGCTTCGGTGGCGTAGCCATGCCCATGCGCGGAACGGGCAAAAGCATAGGCAATCTCCGCTTCCTGCGGTTCATCCTCCTGCCGATGGATACCCACATCACCGATATGGGTTCCGGTGGCTTTCACCTCTACCGCCCATTGAAACCAATCGCCTACTTTGTCCGGCGTGGCGCGATTCATCTCCATAATGAAACGTATCAATGCCTCTTCATCATAGCCACGCCACCCCGTATATCGCGCTACCTCATGGTCATTGCGATAGGCATGTAATGTTTCAAGGTCGCGCATGGTGAAAGGACGAATCAACAGACGTGGCGTTTCGAGATAAAAATCGGGCTTTCTCATGGGGTTGTTGCTTCGCGCCGCGCCAGCCATTCCCGTTTCAGAATGGCGTAAATCACATCATCCGCCCATCCATCCTCAAACCATTCCGATTCGCGGAAATAGCCCTCTTGTTGAAAGCCCAATCGTTGGAGCAAACGAATCGAACGGTCATTCACCGCAAGGGCATCAGCCATGACGCGATGAACATCCAAATTGCCGAAAATGTAATCAAGGGTGGCGGTTGCCGTTTCAGTGGCATAGCCTTTACCCTGCGCGGCGCGGGCAAAACTATAGCCAATCATTGCCTGTCGTGGTTCATTGCCACGCAGAAAAATACCAATGTCTCCGATGTGGGTATTCGTAGATTTCTCTTCCACCGCAATTTGGAACCATGTACCGGCGGCGGGTCCGGCTTTGGCAGACATATCCTGCACCAGTTCGGTGATGGATTCAAGGGTAGGGGGATTCCAGCCCTGAAAGCGGGCAACATCAGGGTCGGCGCGGTAGACAAGCCAGGTCGGAATATCGGATTCCCGAAAGTGGCGCAGAATCAGGCGCGGGGTTTCGATGGGGGTGAAGGGTAGAAGGGTCATGAATAAAAAAGGCGGCTTGTGGAGAAGCCGCCTCTTGGAATAAGGAGAAATGAGAAACGGGAAATGGGAAACGAGAAGTTCCCGTTTCTCATTTCTCTATTTATACGCTTCCAGATAGGCAATAAGATCGGTCATAAAGGCATCCCCGGAGGCACCATCTAAGACGCGATGGTCGAAGGTGAGCGAGAGGTAAGCCATCGGGCGCACGGCAATGGCATCATTGTCCAGCACAACCACCCGTTTTTGGAATTTGCCAATCCCCAGAATCGCGCTTTGCGGTTGGTTGATAATCGGCGTTCCCCAGAGCGAGCCTCCCGTTCCATGATTGGTGATGGTAAACGTACCACCACTGACATCGTTGGGGGTCAGTTGCGCGCTCCGTGCGCGGGTGGTCAGGTCTTGCACATCCCGCGCCAATCCCATCAGGTTCTTTTCGTCGGAGTGTTTGATCACGGGCACAATCAACCCTGCGCCCCCTTGCACTGCCGCCGCCATCCCGATATTGACATCGTTGTGGAGCAAGATACCTTCATCGGTATAGGTAGCATTGACGATGCGGTGTTTGCGGAGGGTGCGGGCAACGGCTTCCACAAAGTACGCCATGAAGGTCAGGCGCACCCCGCGTTGTTCCATTTCCCCTTTGTAGCGTTCGCGGTGGGCGGTAATCGCGCTCAAATCCACTTCAAACACCGTGGTGACATGGGGCGAAATGCGCTTGCTGTTGACCATGTGTTCCGCGATACGGCGGCGCATGTTGGTCAAGGGCAGAATTTCGCCGCCCTGCGCGGGGCGCGGTTCGGGACGTGCCACCACAGGCGCAGGAGCCGGAGTTGCGGGGCGCGGAGCCGGGGCTGGCGCGGCAACGGGTTCGACCCTCGGCGCGGGCGCAGGTGCGGGGGTGGGTTCCGGTTTGGGGGCGGGCAGCGGCGCAACCACGCGGGGAGCCTCCACCACCGGACGCGGTGCGGCAACGGGCGGTGGGGTTACGGCAGGACGTTGGCGGCTGTCGAGATAATCTTCAATATCCCGTTTGGTCACGCGCCCATCACGCCCGGTGCCATTCACCTTGCTGATGTCAATGCGGTGTTCCGCTACCATCCGCGCCACCACGGGGGTCATAAAAGAACCCCCGCCGGATTCTTCTTCATCCTCATCGGCGGCGACGGTATTGACCACCGGCGGTGGGGTGTAGGCAGGTTGCGGGGTATATACGGGGCGGGGCGTTTCCGCAACGGGTTCGGGCGCACGGACCGGCTCCGGCGCGGGGGCAGGGGTGGGTTCCGGCTCCGGGGCGGGGGGCGGGGCAGGCGCAGGGGTTTCGGCGGCGGGTGCGGCTTTGCCGGACCCAACGCTTTCGCCCGCTTGCCCGATGTAGCACAACACAGTGCCAACGGGAACGGTTTCCCCTTCTTCGACTTCAATCGAAAGCAAGGTGCCGCTTTCGGTGGCGGTGATTTCCGTATCTACTTTATCGGAAATCACTTCGAGCAGGGGTTCGTATTTTTCAACACTTTCCCCGACTTTTTTTAACCAACTGCCGACCGTCCCTTCGGTGACGGATTCGCCCAGTTGGGGCATGGTAATGGCGGTTGCCATGGGTTTACTCCTATTGCGTTATGTGGCGTACCGTACAAAACGTTGTTAAAATTCTACCAACTCCCGTATCGCTTTTTCTATCTTTTCCACGTTCGGCATAAACCATTCCTGTTGTGCCGCGTTGTAGGGCATGGCGGGAACTTGCGGACCGCAGAGCCGCTTAATCGGGGCATCCAGATAGGAAAAGCCCTTGTCGGCGACGATGGCGGCGATTTCCGCACCCACCCCTAAAAACTCATTGTCTTCGTGGACAATCAACAGTTTAGAGGTTTTCTTCACGCTGTCGAGAATTGCCTTCTCATCCAACGGTACAATCGTGCGGGGGTCTACAACTTCGACGGAAATTCCATCTTTCGCCAGCCGTTCCGCCGCTTCCAACGTATAGTGTAGCATCAACCCTTAGGTGACAACCGTGATGTCCCTTCCCGTGCGTTTCACGTCGGCTTTGCCGATGGGCAAGCGGTAGGGCGTTTCCGGCACTTCGCCTTTGATCAAACGATAGGTGCGTTTGTGTTCAAAAAACAGTACGGGGTCGGGGTCGTAAATCGAGCTCATCAGCAACCCGGCAACATCATACGGGGTGCTGGGCATGACCACTTTTAAGCCCGGAACATGGGCAAACAATGCTTCCACCGATTGAGAGTGGTAGAGTGCGCCGTGAATCCCGCCGCCATAGGGGGCGCGAATCACCATCGGGCAACTCCACGCATTGTTGGAACGGTAGCGCATCCGCGCCGCCTCGCTCACAATTTGGTCGTAGGCAGGGTGGATAAAATCGGCGAATTGCATTTCGCAGACGGGAAGTAATCCATTCGCCGCCATCCCGATTCCGACCCCCGCAATTGCCAATTCCGCCAGAGGGGTATCAATGACCCGTTCTTCGCCGAACTTCTCTAAGAAGCCCGCCGTGACACGGAAAACTCCCCCCTTTGCGCCCACATCTTCCCCTAAAATCACCACCCTCGAATCCGCCTCCATCGCCTGCCAGAGCGTATCGTGGACCGCTTCAAGAATTGTTTTGACTGCCATTACTTACTCCGTAAGGTTGCATGGTGCGTGTTGCATGTTGCATGAATTTTAGGAAAAGCGTCTTGCTCAATCTACTCTTTTCATTCCGAAAATGAATGTTTAGAATATACGAAGCGTTCTGGTAGATTCACGCACCACGCACCACGTATCACGCACCATTCTTATTCTGCGAATACGTACCGCGCCCCATCTTCGGGAATCGGGTCGGGCTGTTTTTCTGCCCATTCGGTGGCATCGTTGATGGTTGCCATGACTTCCCGCTCAATGCTGGCAAAGTCACTTTCCGAAGCGAGACGGTTATCCAAAATATAGGTTTTCAGGCGGTTGATCGGATCTTGCTCGTTCTTAAATGTCGCCACTTCTTCGCGGGTGCGGTAGAGGCGGTCATCATCATCAGAACTATGGGGCACAATGCGGTAGGTCTTGGATTCAATCAGGGTGGGTCCCTCGCCGCGACGGGCGCGTTCTACCGCTTCTTTGGTCACTTTGTAGACTGCCAGTGCATCCTGCCCATCTACCACCACGCCATGCATCCCGTAGCCAATCGCACGGAGGGCAACATCTTCCACCGCCATTTGTTTTTCCTGACTGACGGAAATGGCGTAGCGGTTGTTCTGGCACATAAAGATCACCGGGGTCTTCCAGATGGCGGCAAAGTTCAGCCCTTCGTGGAAGTCCCCTTTGGAGGAGCCACCTTCACCAAATGAAACATAGGTGACGGCATCGGAGCCTTGCAATTTGGAGGCGTAGGCAATGCCTGCCGCTTGCGGAATCTGGGTGGAGACGGGGCTGGAGCCACTAAAAACATTCAACGGGCGGTAGCCAAAGTGGGCGGGCATCTGCCGTGCGCCCGAGGCGGGGTCATCCTTTTTGGCGAACAGTGCCAGCATCAAATCGCGGGGGGTGACACCGATGGTAATCAGGATACCAAAATCCCGATAGTAGGGGAGAAACCAATCTTTGCCGGGGGTAAAGGCGGTTGCCGCGCCGATTTGGGTGGCTTCCTGCCCGCGACAACTAATATAGAAATGTGCCTTGCCCTGACGTTGAATTTGCTCACTGCGTTCGTCTAAGCGGCGCGTGAGGACGATGTTTCGGTACATCTTTAATACGTCACCATCGCTCAGACCTAAGTCGCGGTGGTTTAGGGTGGAGCCGCGCACGATGTTATCTACGCCGACGCGCTCTATCCCGACGCTTGGGTTTG
>CBKYSX010000103.1:0-9438 GCA_966690745.1 uncultured Ardenticatenales bacterium | reverse complement strand
GATAACAGTAACTTGTTGACGGTATTCCAGTTTCATTGTTTTTTCCTCTATTGATATTTGTTGGTTTGTCTTGCCCTGTGTTACAGGTAGGTGTTACGCAGTTTGGGTTAAAAATAATTCTCTGTGGGAATTATTTTTAACCTCCTTTCCCGTTTGAAGTGCATATCTTCTAACAGGGATTAAGGACATCTTGTGTTATACAAGGATACCCGCTAAGTATAGTCCGGCGGCGATGATTCCCAAGAGAACGCACACGCCCAGCACTGCGCCATAGACCTTATCGCGCCCGTACCAGAGGCTGTGCGCCCAGCCTGTGCCGGTGGGCGGGTTGGCGCGGATTTGATTCCACGCCATCGGGAGCAGGAATTGCAAAACAATCAGGGAAATGCCGATGCTGACAAACGCCACCATCGAAAACCATGAGATGGTTGTAAAAATTGTTTCCCAGAGTGTGATAGAGTCAGGAGTCATAAGCGGTAGTTTCGTTATGGGGTCGAATGATGTGCATCACGACCTCTGTACAGGTAATCTTCTGCCGTTGTCGTTTATGCACTATGCACTATGCAATTTAGGGTTATCCTCGTAATTTCTGAACAAAGGCGCGAACCTGCGCCACACCCGCCCGCAATTGAATGAAGGGGCTGACAATCTGGCTCTGCCCTTTGACAATAATTTCTTGCCCCTGTTTGGCGTATTTATCGGCGGCTTTCATGCCGATTTTGGTATTTTCGCGTAACCATTTCGCGCCGTACCACAGCCCCGCCGCCAACGCCACGTTAAAAAGGTTGAAGAGCAGACATTGAATCAGCAGAACCGAGGCGGCGATGGCACCCCAGATGTCAATACTTCCCATAATTACTATCTTTCGTTCGGTTTGTTCTGAACAGGTGCTCCTGTTCTTGCATGGCTAAATTATGCCACAGGGGAGGAAGAGTTAAAAACACCCGATTCCCCTTTGGATATGGGGTGGGTATAGGATAGCCAAAAGCAAGGGGGTATCCTATAATCAGTGAAAAGTGGATAGTGAAAAGTGATAAGTGAACGGCACGAACGACGACCGTCCCCCTCTCCATGGTGGAAAAAGGTACGTGGTGGGGGATGCCCACCGCCAGTTCCGTTGCACTGCACTAGCGGCTACTGATAAGCTGAAAGACCACGACAACCGCGTCGTACTGTTGTTAGCTTACTAGTAGCCCCCGGTGGAGCAACGCGGAACCGGGGGTGGCATGACGGATGCTTCGCCCTGCGGTATAGCAGGAAAATCCTATTCAGAACTATTTTGTGCAGAGGAGCTATACAGGGATTGGCAATGGAAACACGGCACTAAAGTGACTTCGCGCCGCGCATGTGCTACGCACACTATAAACCTGTCCTTTGCGGAGTTTGACAGGTGACGGGTCTATAGCCCCACCTCTTTAGAGCGGGGGGATCGGTTCCTCATCAATCCATCCTTAACACATAATTTTCTGTCGTGTCGTGAACCCCCTCCCAAGAGGGGGCGACCAACCGCCGTCACTTTCGTTCACTGTCGTCACTGCCGTTCACTTATCACTTTTCACTAACCACACTTCACTGCCCACTCATACCGGAGTGCCCATGATTCCCATGACAATTACCCCCAACCACCGCCTGCGCTCAAAGTTTCGAGTGACGGTGTGGCTCTCCTTCTTCTTTTTTGTACTGATTTTCATGCCGCTAGGGTTGGGCATCGGGGCGGATAGCGATGGCTGGCGCGGTGCGGGGATTGGCGCGTTGGTGGTAGTCGTCATCAATCTGCTATGGTTGCCCGTTGCGTTGTGGGCGGTAGATCGCTATTACGAATCGTTGGCCTATGAGATTCAAGCGGATGAAATCATCGTGAACGTGGGTATTTGGACGCGCACGGTGAAACACGTCCCGTTCCGCACCATTACCAATATTGCCATTAAACGCGACCCCCTCGACCGCCTTATTTTTAATCTCGGTACGCTGGAAGTGCAGACCGCCGGAGCCACTGCCACGCAGGGCGGCGCGGAAGAAACCTTGCCGGGGTTGATAGATTATGAAGGGGTCTATGAAACGGTTGCCGGGGCATTGCGCCAATACCGGACCCTGCCCATGTCCCCCGATCAGGCTTCTTTTGAAGGCACTGCCCTTGCCAATGGTGCCATCACCGAACTGCTTGCCGAAGTGCGGGCGATTCGGGAAGTGGTGACGAAACGATAAATCTGTTGCGTGATGCGTGATGCATGGATTTTAGAGAGAGTAGAGCAGAGCGTAGATACGACTACCCACCCCCTGACCCCCTCCCAAGAGGGGGAAAGTGGACAGGTCGTTTTCTGCTTTCTGCGTCCTGCTTTCTGTCGTCCCACGCACCACGCAACTATAAAACATTATGTGGTATGACCGACTGACGGAATTACGCGAACAGGCAGAGCAACAACCGCACCGCGCCGGGGATGAGGCGTTGCTGTTGTTGGAAGATTGGCTCTACGAACGCGCCAAAATGAATAATTTTCGCAAGGACCGTGCCAGTATGCGTGAATATCTGAACTATATTCCGCGCAACCAGTTGTCGAAAGAGGAACGGGCGCGGATTGAACGGTATACCGAAATCCGCAATTGTCTTTCCCATCGCGGCGGGTTGCAGATGACGGCATCGCTTGCCAACGAATTGCTGGATTTTATAGAGCGGCTCTTTCGGTGGGAAGCCACCAACGCCGAGGATTTGATGACCCCGCGCCCCCACACGGTACAAACCAACGAATCCCTTCGTAAAGCGCGGGATTGGATGTTGGAAAACAAGGTGTCCCGTCTGCCGGTGGTGGATGGGGGCGGCAAGGTAGTGGGGTTGCTGACCAACCGGGATTTGATTGCGGTGGCGGCGCAGAAAAACGGGCTGGATGTGGAGAGCCTGACCGTCGGGGATGCGATGAGCAGTGATGGGGATGAGAAGGTTGCCTACGTTTCCCGCACCACCCCGTATGATGCCCTGATGGACCATCTGCGGAACCCCAACGTGGCGGCAATTTTCGTCACCGATAGCGGTGACCACCACAAGCCGTTACGCGGCATCATTTCGGTAAGCGACCTTCTGCCGAAATTGTAACTTTTTTGTATCTGGACGGCGGGACGCAGGACGCAGAAAATAGCGACATCGCCCGTCCGCCGTTGCCGGGAGTCCACAATGTGTGCAATGCATATGCGTGTAGCGACGTAAAGTGGATATTGGCTACAGCGGGTTGCAGAATGGAATTGAACAACACCCTCTTTTTACACCAAACGCTTATGTATTTGAATCGCGCCAAAGAACTTTTGACTGAATTAAACTATATTCGTCCAGAGCATATTTACCCTTGTTCAGAGGCGGAAGTACAGTCTTACGAAACACAATTGGGTTTAAAGCTACCCCTGGCGTATAAAGAATTTTTGTTGTGGGGCGGACATGGAATAGGAGTAGGATGGAACCATATTATGCGCGGCTCCGAATTTTACTTTGATGCCTTTTATTATGATGATCGGCGACCTTACTACCGAGATTTGATGAAACACGACGATTTAGACTATTCTGTATTGGATGAGCAAACTATTATTATTTTCTCTCACCATGATTACCAATGCGCTTATATTCGCGCGGATGAAGGGGAAAATCCGCCTGTTTATTTCTACCTTGAAGGTGAATCGGAAATTGTAAAGGAAAGTGATAGTTACAGTGAATATTTGGAAGGCGTTATTAGAAGTAGTGCCACTTACTCAAAAGAAGAGGCGGCTTCCTGGGTCATCCCCTTAGATGAGGTTTATAAGGTTGAGTATCCTGACTATCTTATTAAGAGAGTGGGACATTATGCAGATAAAATCGTAAAGATTAGCAATATTCCTGAGCGTGTTTTCGATTTCGTGAATATTGAATATTTGGATTTGCGCGAGTGTGGTTTGCAATCTCTCTCTCCCAGAATTATTGAGCTCCCGAAACTGTTAGAACTTAACTTACAATATAACTACCTTACAACTATCATTGGTACTATTCACCTCCTTCCCAACCTCAAAAATTGTTTTATTGAAGGCAACCCCATTCCCGATTCCGAAATAGAACAAATCCGGCGTGAGTTTCCTGATTTGAAACTACGACCTTAATTTTGGAGCAATTTGCGAGTAACCTATGTACGACATCTATCTCTTTAGACCCCCTAAAGCTATTGAATCTCTGAGAAATACACTTGCCCCTCAAGGAATAGAAATATCCGCCGAAAACGGGCAATCGGCAGGGTATTTAGGATTGAATCTGGATTTTTTAGAGGTGACAGCAATTATGTTTTTGCTCCGTCAGCAAGGGCTTACCGGGATGGAGGTTCCCATCAAGTATCGAGATGACGAACCAAAAATCAGTAAGGAAAAAGCCTTAAAGATTGCTGACCCTTTATTATGGGAAGAAGTGCGAGGCAATAATCCCGAGTTTCATTTTGCCCCCCCCTTCTTAGCCAGTAAACAACCGATGTGGTACGTGGTTATCATAAAATCGGCATTTATTCCCGAAGCGTGGTCACATTCTTTTCAGTGCTTTTGTAGATGTTTTGGATGGACATTTTTGGGAAAAGGAGGAAATGGAGGAATTTTACAAACCATTTCAAGAAAGATGGACGTGTTTACGTTCTAAGCAAGCCAGCCCACGAGTATTTCTAAATTAATAAGTCCGTTTTCCTATGAATGCTTTCGACTCTGTTCCCCACCTCATAAGTTTAGCGTTACATGCTATTAAACACCACCCGCTTCATGATCTCAATTTGGGGTATCGGTGGGCTTTATATTCTGCATTTGGCTCTAAAAGTAACAATATCAATTCATTGGGGTACCAACGAAGGACTTATTTATCCATTTTGGCAACCGAATATGTGTTACCAATTTGGAATAGCGCAGAACCTATCACACTTCCGGACGAACCCATGAATGGAATTATGATGATGATCAAAGAGAGTTTGATGGATATAAATGCTCTTAAACCATCCACATTACTTTTTCTTGCAAAAGAAATTCTTTCCGGCAACATCCAACCTACAAACGATGTTTGGATGCAGGCGGTTCATTGTATAGATTTTTGTCGGATATATAGATATCAATATTCTGCAATTGAAGATACGGACTTTTTAGAAGTGGCATACGCCGCGGCTCACACACTGGAAGTGGCAATTGAAGATGAACAATTCGCCGAGGAAAACTCAAATCTTGATTTTACGGAAATAGATTCTAAAAAACCTGAATCAGATGTAGCCTTCTATGCCGCCTGTGCCTATTCAAAAGGACCGATATGGGTAGAGAAATCGGATGCTTATAAACGGTTACAATTTTGGACTTGGTGGCTTACAAGCGCAGTGCCTAAAGCATTGAAGGCTTTCCCATAATTTCTTTGCACTTTACCCCTCACTTATCTTTCCGCCAAATGGCGTAGGAAAGATTGTTTATTTTGCCGTTGGGTGTTGCCGCCCCATCGGGTACACTGTCCCCTAAGCACCACAACGGAGAACTACAATGCCTTCCACGTTTCTCCCTTTACAGATTGCGCCGCCACTCGGCTATGGATTTACGATGAAGTGGCTGATTCCTTATGGCATAGGGTTAGTGGCATGGGCGCGGGAATCATGCCCATTCTTGATTTTTCCCATCAGGGGCTATAATGATGACTTGCCTTTGCCAACCGTGTAGGTGTTTGCGACGGTTTTCGCAGACACCTTCTTTATTTAACAAGACAAAACGTTACCGTTCCCACGAACGGTACACCGTTTATAGTCCTTACGCAGGGTTGTGAGAAGGGGTGATGGGAATGTATCAAAACCATCACCCCTTGCCATGTCATAACCCGACCCCAACCGTGAAGCGGCATCGTCGCTTCCATGATCAGGTGTAGTTTTGGATACAACGCAACCACCCGCCAAAGACCGATATGTATGCGCCAATTGCGGCACATGGATGCACATTTCCCGTGAGGAATGTCCGTGGTGTGGTACGCCCAACCCTACGGTGGGCGAGCCAACCCAGACGCTGAACGGAGCCGCGATTTACGGCAACGGCACAAACGGTCATACCCCTGCCACGCGCCAGATGGCGGTGCAAACCATATCGCTCCCCGATGTAGGGGATATGCCCACTGCCACAATAGAGTATCCGCCGCTGGATGTCGCCCAACCACAGGGACAGGGACGCGGACGCAAATTCTGGATGCGGTTGTATGGATGGGTGCTGTTGGCGATGGTACTGGCGGTGCTTGGTTTTGGGGCGGCCGGGGTATTACAAGGGTTGAATGACCGCGAAGTGGTCAGTACGACCGAGGCGATTGCGGCGTATGAGCGTGGACGTGAATTGGTAGATACGGGCGAATATGATTTAGCCATCGCCTATTTTCAAGAGGCGTTGCGATTGGAGCCGGAATTTCCGGCGGCGCAACAGTTGATGGCATTTGCCGAAGCACAGCTTGCCGCACAACAGGCGGGGATGGTTGAAATCCCCCCTACACCCACCCCCGGCGATACCTTTGATGCCGAAGCCGCTTTCAACGAAGGAGCCGGGGCATTGCAAGCGGGCGAGTGGTTGCTTGCCGCCGATGCCTTTAATACCTTGATGGTGCAAGCCCCGGATTACCGCCCCGATGAGGTACAGGCGGGGTTGTTCACCGCTTATGAAGGGTTGGGGCGCGAGGCGTTGGAAGAGGAAGATTTAGACAATGCCTTGCGCTATTTTGATCAGGCATTGGAAATTCGCCCCGATGCCGCCGACCTTGCCGAAGTGCGCCGGTTGACCTCCTCGTATCGCACCGCGCTGAGTGCCTTTGCCCGGGAAAATTGGAGCCAGGCGGCGGACCAATTCCGTGCGGTCTACGTGATTGACCCTGACTTCTTGGATGTCACCGAAAATCTGTATCAATCCCATGTGGAATTGGGCAATCAATTTGCCGAACGGGACATCTGGTGTGATGCCGCGCAAAATTATCGAGCGGCATTAACGATTCAAGCGGATGACGATATTTCCGATCAGGCAATCGCGGCTGAGCGGCAATGTTCGGTGGTTTCTACGCCGCGTCCGGTACAACCCACGCCGGAAATCACGCAGGATGATCTGCCAACCCCCGACCCGAACGCCACACCAACTATCACAGGTTCGACGACACCGAATCCCGATGTGCGCGGAACGCCCGTTGCCATCCCCACCGGAACCCCGCGCACCAATCCGCCTTCCTCCGTCTTCCCCTATCAACCGGGAGTGGTGACGGAAGATTTAAGTTCGAGTTGCTTCGGGAGGTATATTTTGGGCTATGTCTTGAATAGTGACGGTGCGCCTGTGCCGGGTATCACCCTGCTCTTGGTAGACCAATATGGCAACCGTACCACTGTGGTTTCCAAAGACAATCCGGCGGGGGCGTATGACTTGCCGATTAGTCCTGCCTCGCCGACCTATCAATTGTCCGTGGTGGCGGGGGAGCAGGTGCTTAGCCCGGCGGTGACCATCTTCCAATCCGAAGCGGCACTCGCCTCCGGTGTTGCCTGTTATACGCTGAACTGGATTCAGCAATAAGGTATCGGATGGGCGACTACAGGGGCGTACCCTTGTGGTCGTCCTGTCATTGATGGGGTGGATTAGTCAGGCACAAGGCACTGCCCCTACAGATTTGAATGCAAAAAATGCCCCGATTCGGGGCATTTTTGTTATTTGCGGGCGATGGATATTAACCCTGTGCCAACCGGCAGGGGCACGGCTTTGAGCAATTGTTGCTCTACCTGCCCTACCACCGTCAATACTGTATTGACAACGGGGTGAGTCGGTTGCATATCCACCTGATAGGCATCCTCATCAAAATAGTGAGATTTGAGGTCGGCAGGGGGGGCTTTGCGTTTGTTGTTCAGAATCACCAGCAATGCCAACGGAAAAACCAGAAAGTTGTTGTAGGTGGCGTGGAGTGGCGTAAACCCCACCGTTAATAATTTTTGGTTCAGGTCGCCCGCTGTGTAGCGGCGTTTGTGGTCGTTGATGTCATCATTGAAGGTCCAGAGCCATTGGAAGGCGGGAACGGAAATCAACATCAGCCCGCCCGGTTTCAACACGCGGTACGCCTCGCGCAGAATCGCCATATCGTCGGCATCATGTTCGATTACATCCAATGCCGTCACCAGATCAAAACTCCCCTCGCCAAATTCCAACGCCTTGGCATCGCCCAATCGAATATCGTAGCCCCGTTCTTTGCCCACTTTCACCGGCGCGGCGTAACTTTCCACCCCGATCACATCCCCGTAGCGGCTCAAATGGTGATACATGTTGCCCGCCCCCGACCCGACATCCAAAATGGCGAGGTCTCTGCGGCGGTTGTAGCGGTTCAGCACGGCTTCCAGCGCACGGGTGCGGCTGGCAAACCACCAGTGGTTGTCTTCTTCTATCCGCGCCGGAATCCGGGCGCGGTCTATGTTAAAAGTAAGGGTTGACATAATGAATCCTTTATTTGTGCTTACGGCTTTTATCTTATGCAGAAACGTACATTGAGCATAAAGGTAAAGTTAGGCGGATTGCAAGGAGGCAGACATCATTTACAATTCTTTAGCATAAAATGAGTGTAATATTTGTAGAGTGTATCGGAGGAAAAATGCGTAGTGCGACCAACCTCATCATTGTAATAATCGTAATGGGCATGGGAACCTTATGGATAGGCTCCCATGCCGCACCACATACTGAACGCGGAGATAACAATTTAATTCCATCTTCGGTGATGTTTATTGAAAATGTGGGGCAATTTCGGGAAGGGGCACATTTTCAGTCGCAAAGCGAGATTGGGACAATGTTTGTGGCGAAGGACGGGGCATTATGGTTTACGGTCTTAGAGCCGGTGGATAGGAGTGAATGGGACAGGGCAAGCGCACAGGGAGCGGAGCCACCGTTACGGGGTGGGGTCAATCTACGCTTGTTTTTGTCGGAGCAAATCCAAATCCTCAGATTGAGCCATTTATGCCGTTGACAACTTCGGTCAATTATTTGGAGGGCAATGATCCTAACAAATGGCATCGGCATGTTCCCGCATGGAGCGGGGTACGCTATCACGACCTGTATCCGGGGATGGATTTGGAATTGACGAGTGTAGAAAATCAGGTGGTGCGGCGGTTGGTCGTGACCGACCCCCGTCGTGCCGCGCTTGCAGATGTGGCAATTAAAGTTGAAGGGGCAGGGGATATTTTTATGAGAGATGGGCAAGTTTATTTTCAGACCTTTTTTGGGGCTGTTTCTTTGCCTCTATTTGAAGTGGTTGGCACAACACAACTAGCGAATGCTACGCCCGTGATTACCGATTCAATCGTGCATACGCCCTTTCAGATTGAATCCATGAGTTCAATTGCTGTGCCACCTAATACCCTCCTTCCCTCTAATTTGCAGTACTCAACAGTGTTGGGAGGGGCAGAGCAGGATTTTGCTTATGCAGTTGCAATAGAC
>CBKYSX010000102.1:0-9499 GCA_966690745.1 uncultured Ardenticatenales bacterium | reverse complement strand
AGCAATCCGCTTGAGCCTGTAAACAAACAATTGGTATCGGATTGTAACATATGGCTTTTAGGTGGGTCGTCCCGTTGAACTTTAATTTCGACTTCTATGTTCAAATTCTCATCACAAATCAGTTGATTGCCGTTGTAAAAGCGGGCGACTATCGGTGTATGTTGTTCATCCCCAACAAAAATAGTCTCGCCTACTTCAACCTGCAATTGGTACGGCGAACTGGCTTCCGCAATCAGGTCATAAACTGAGCCGCTACGCGCCGGGTCTTTAAAGATTCTGACTTGCCATACTCCCTCTATAGGTCGCCATAAAGCAAAATCAACACTGTTAATCAGCCGACTTCCCCAAATGAAATCCGCAAGTCTATCTAGCGGATTGCGTTTGTCCCGACTCACTTCAGTGGCAACCAGATTGCCATCAGGGTCGTACAATTCAAATCTGTCTGCTCCCCCCGAATAGGAACGAATATGAGCATAGAACGTACCGCCTATCGGTACTTCGACAAGATGAACATCTTCATTATCTATCCATGCTCCCCGTTCAATAATTCGTTGGCTGGTTTGTTGTAGTATGAGCCAAGCACTACAAATTCCTAGAGCGATGATTGCGCCTATCACAAAGCCGAAGAGAAACTCATTGCGTCGTTTCATGGTATGTTTATTACCCTTAATTTAAGCTTCTAATTATCCTCTATCAAAAGTATAGAGAAATTCATCAAAAACCATAGACCCAAAATACCAGCACAATACATTCGCTTTTATTAGTCATGAAAAAAGCGGCGCGTTTCTGCGCCGCTTTGCTCTACCTTTTCCTCAACCCTATACCTACTTCTTCAACGCCTCGAGCTTCGCCACCAGCAAGGGGCGCACAACCTGCGGGTTGCCTTTGCCGCCGGTGGCACTCATCACCCGCCCCATCAGGAAGCCCGCCACCGCAGTTTTCCCGGCAAGGTATTTTGCCACTTCATCGGGGTTGTTCACCACCGTTTACAGCGGTTCATCTCTTCTCGTCGCGGACATCCTTTCCATGCTCAGCGAATGCCTTGAAGTCCTGCATGTGCTGTAGCGACTGCTTGCGGAATGAGCCGGGCATCAAGAACCCCATCAGTCGCATCAGCAAGCTACTGAACCGGTATTCGTTTTCGCTCACCCAGAGGGTCGTATTCGGACCGGCTTCGGTCAGACGTTCGCGTGCGACGCTCCACATGTCCCCGGTGACGATCTCACGCTCGAAGTGAACGACACCTCCTTTTGGGATCCGGGTTAGGTCTGCCGGTTCCCGACGCGTAATGGTCTCAATCCCCTCAATCTTCTGCTCCCCCATCTGTAACACGACCCGCGACTTGGTACCGAGATGCCCGTGCACCCCACTCAGCGGCTCGTGCAACACCATGCCTCGCAACCACTTCGGCAGGTGTGTTGGGTCAGCGAGCAATTGTGCCACCTCCCGTTGGGGCATGGCGATCTCAATGGATACAGTGTACTTCATGATGGCGCACTCCTGATTTTTAATTGAACGGCTCAAAAGGATAGGTTTATTTTAGAAAGTTGAGATTTCTCATATCTGTTTCCTATTATAAAGTGCGTGAGCGACAACACGATAGAGAAATCGAATGAAGTTGTGCGATAACAAAAAAGCGGCGCATTTCTGCGCCGCTTTCCTCTACCTCTATCTCTAACCCTCTCCTTATTTCTTCAACGCCTCCAGCTTTGCCACCAACAAGGGGCGCACAACCTGCGGGTTGCCTTTGCCGCCGGTGGCACTCATCACCCGCCCCATCAGGAAGCCCGCCACCGCAGTTTTCCCGGCAAGGTATTTTGCCACTTCATCGGGGTTGTTCGCCAGCACCTCGTCAATCGCGCTGTCCAACGCGCTTTCGTCCGAGATTTGGGACAACCCTTCGCTTTGCACAATGGCGGCGGCACTATTGCCCGTTTCAATCATCTTGTCCAGAACGGTTTTTGCGACATTGTTGTTAATCGTCCCTTTTTCAACCAACCCGATCAACTCCACCAGTCCCGCTTGCGTCAGGGGCAGTTCGTGTACTGCCACGCCTCTATCGCTCCCGATACGGAACAATTCGCCCATAATCCAATTGCTAATGGTTTTGGGGGCGGTGTTTTGCGCCGCGCCCAGTTTTACGGCTTCTTCAAACCATGCCGCCGTGTCGCGGTCTGCCGCCAATACTTCGGCATCATAGGGCGTAAGGTTGTACATTGCCTGAAAGCGGCTGGCTTTGGCATCGGGCAGTTCGGGCAGGCGGGCGCGAATCTCCTGAATCCAGGCATCCGCAATTTCCAACGGGGGCAAATCCGGTTCGGGAAAATAGCGGTAATCGTCCGCCGCCTCTTTTTTGCGTTGGCTGGCGGTTTGCCCTTTGCTATCTACCCAGCCCCGCGTTTCCCGTTCCACCGTCGCGCCCCGCGTTAATAAAATCCCCTGCCGTTGCTCTTCATATTCCAACGCCATCTTTACGGCGCGGAAACTGTTGAGGTTCTTCACTTCAACGGGAATGCCGAAGGTATGGCTTCCTATCGGACGGAGTGATACGTTCGGCTCCATCCGCATCGCACCCGCTTCCAAATCGCCGCTTCCTATACCGATATAGCGGATGATCGTCCGCAGTTTTTGCAGATATTGCCGCCCTTCTTCGGGGGAACGAATGTCCGGCTCGGAAACGATTTCGATCAGGGGAACCCCGGAACGGTTGTAATCCACCAGCGACACTCCGCCGATGTGCGCCAGCCGCCCCGTATCTTCTTCAAGGTGAACGCGACGAATCCCGATTTTGCGTTTGCCCTGATCGCTTTCCACTTCCAGCCAACCGTTGGTGCAGAGGGGCAAATCAAATTGGGAAATTTGATAGCCTTTGGGCAGGTCGGGGTAATGGTAGTTTTTGCGGTCCCATTTGGTCACGCGGCTTACCGTACAATTGAGTGCCAACCCGATTAAAATCGTGTATTCAATGGCACGTTTGTTCAGCACGGGCAACGCCCCCGGCAACCCCAAACAGATGGGGCAGACGTGGGTGTTGGGTGCGGCATCTTGATAACGGGCGTTGCACCCGCAGAACATTTTGGATTCGGTTAATAGTTGGGAATGAACTTCCATCCCAACGACCATTTCGTATTTCATAGGGATACCGGAGAGGCGAGTGGCTTTGCATTTTGGATGCCCACCCCTAGTTCCGCTTCGCTACACTAGGGGCTACTAATGAGCTAACGACTTACGGATAAGCGACGTTGTCGTTTAGCTCATTGGTAGCCGTGAGTGGAGCAACGCGGAACTCACGGTGGGGGTTAGCAAAAAAACTCTCCTCTATTTTCTTTTTTCCTTCACAAAATCCTCAATCCGGCTCAACGCCTCTTCGATATTGGTCATGCTGGTGGCGTAGGCACAGCGCAGGAAGCCTGCGCCGCTCGGACCAAAGGCAGAGCCGGGAACGGCGGCAACCGCATGGCTTTCCAACAAACCTTGAGCAAATGCTTCATCGGTCAGCCCGGTGGGGCGAATGTCGGGGAAACAGTAGAACGCCCCTTTGGGTTCAAAGGTGGGCAAGCCGATGGTGTTTAAACCATCTACAATCACGCGCCGCCGTTCATCGTAGCTGTGGCGCATCCGTTGCACATCCGGCTCACATTCCTGAATCGCCGTCATCGCCGCCACCTGCGCCGTCGTTGGCGCACTCATAATCGCGTACTGGTGCATTTTGCGGAGGGCGTTGATGAGATCAATCGGTCCTGCCGCGTAGCCCAGCCGCCACCCCGTCATGGCATACCCTTTGGAAAAGCCGCCCAACAAAAGGCTTCGTTCCTGCATATTCGGCAGAGCGGGGAAACAGACATGCTCCACGCCATAGACCAGACGGTCATAGATTTCATCGGAAATCACCAACAAATCATGCTTTTCGGCAACCGCGGCAATCTCCAACATCCGTTCACGGCTCATCACTGCCCCGGTCGGGTTGTTGGGGTAGCCAATGAAAATGATTTTGGTTTTGGGGGTAATGGCGCGTTCAATATCTTCCGCCGTCACCTCAAAATTGTTTTCGACGTGGGTCGAAACATAAACAGGCACACCCCCCGCAAATTGGACGCTGGGACCATAAGCGACGAAGCAGGGTTCGGGGATAATCACCTCTTCCCCCGGCTCCACCAGGCACATCATCGCCAGCACCAACGCCTCGCTCACCCCGACGGTAATCAGGATTTCATCCGGGGTATACCGCACCCCGTAGAGGGTGTGCAAATGGTCTGCCAGTAATTGGCGTAGTTCTACAATCCCGCTATTGGAGGTATACCCCGTCATGCCGCGCCGCAGGCTCGCAATCCCTGCCTCTACAATCGGCGCGGGGGTCACAAAATCCGGCTCACCAATCCCCAATGAAATCACATTTTTCATGGTGGCGGCAATATCAAAAAAGCGGCGAATCCCGCTCGGCGGCACTTCGCGGATGCGGCGGGTCAGGCGGGTCTGGTAGTCCATGTATCGCTCCTTTGTCGGTACATACTGCATATTGCATAGTGCATAAACGGTAACCACGCCTTTATGCACTATGCAATATGCACTACGCACGGTTTATTATCTCACAAACGGCATCGGCTGATTCGCCAGCGCGTCTTCAATCCGTTCAAGGTGGTGGGGCATGATGTCCAAGTGTTGAATCTCGTCCCACGTAAAATAGCCAAATTCGGTGACTTCTTCGTTCAGGGTCAGTTCCCCACTTACGGCGGTCACTTCAAAATTTAGAATCACCACCTGCCAGCGATTGCCATCTGCATATTCTATAATTCGGTGGGGACTGCTGTAAACACCCAATAATTGTCCTACTTCGACTACCAATCCGGTTTCTTCCCACATTTCGCGGGCACAACATTCTTCTACATTCTCGCCTGCATCCATGCCCCCACCCGGAATACACCAAAATCCGTTGTCGGCGCGGCGGGTCAGTAATAGTTTGGTACGGCTCTCATCCCATAATATTGCCGAACACCCGACCCGCAATTGCGCCTCTTTGCCAATCCGTTCCCCGAAGATTACTTTTGCCATAAATTTAGAATGCCCACCCCCGGTTCCGCTACGCTCCACCGGGGGCTACTGAAAAGCTTACGACTTTACGGTAGATCATCGTGGTCGTTCAGCTTATTGGTAGCCGCTAGTGTAGCAACGCGGAACTAGCGGGTGTATTTGTACACCCGTCCGTTTATGAAATAGCTTCCATGCCGCAGACGCTTCGCGTAACAGTGTTGGTCGGATGCTTCGCCCCTACTTGACGATGGGGAGGGCTGTCAGGGTCAACGCATCTTGAATACGTTCGGCATGATGAGCAGAGAGGTCAAGACGGGCGAGCTCATCCCGCCCGAAATAACCAAACGCTTCCATTTCCCCGGTAGCGGTGAGAGTACCGCCGACCACCGTTGCCTCAAAAACAAAGGCAACCGTCTGTTTGGTGCGCCCATCTTCATAGGCAACCACACGATGGGGCGTACTATAAACGCCCATCAATTGCACCACTTCAACCACGAACCCCGTTTCCTCCCGTACTTCACGGATGCAACAGTCGGCAATACTCTCGCCCCGTTCCATCCCACCCCCCGGCAAAACCCATAGCTGATTATCAGCCCGGCACACCAGCAGAATTTTCGTGCGCGTTTCATTGTAAATCACCGCAAACGCGCCAGGATGGAGTTGCGCGTTTTTGGCAATGCGGTCACCGAAGAGTAATTGAGGCATCCACTTGTCCGCTACTCCGCTACGTATGCAACGCGGATGCGCGAAACGTACTAGCGGTTACTGATAAGCAAAAAGAATGACAAAAATATTGGTTCGTAAAGCCGTGAGCTTACCGGTAGCCCCTAGTGGAGCGTAGCGGAACTAGGGGTGAGGGTGGCAAACTTTCCAAGTCTTATCCGAAGTCCGCCACCGAGCTATCCCCGACATTCAATTTGCGATACCGTCCGCGCAAGACCACATCGTTGCCGATGAGCGATTCTTTCAACATCGTGTCTTCAATGATGGTGCCCTCGTCTACAATCGTATCTCGGATGATGGCGGAATGCACCTCGCACCCTTTGGCAAGGCTGACATAAGGACCAATCACCGAATCGGAGATTTTCACATCGGGCGCGATGTGAACGGGCGGAATAATCACACAGTTCTCGCCGTTGTGTTCCAACGTTGCCGCCCCGCCATGATCCAGCAGATAGCGGTTGGTCTGGAGCAATGCGTCCGGTGTCCCGCAATCTTCCCACACATCCACGACCCACGATTCTAAAGATTTGCCTGCTTCGACCAGGAGTTGCAACGCATCGGCGATGAAGTATTCATCCTTCACCATGATATTGCGTTCCATCTGTGTTTCGATGGCATTGAACAGGGCAGTATGGTCTTTGACGTAATAAATCCCGATCACCGCCTGATCCGACACAAAGGTTTCCGGCTTTTCCACAAAGCGTTGAATGATGCCGTTCTCGTCGGTTTGCACCACCCCGAAGCGGCGCGGGTCATCCACTTTTTTGGTAAAAATCACCCCGTCGGTTTCGATGGATGCGAGTTTACCGATTTGGGCATCCGAAATCGTGTCGGCAAAAACAATCAGCACCGGCTCTTTGACTAACTCTTTGGCAAGGTAAATCGCGTGGGATTGCCCCTTGCGATCCACCTGTTCAACGTAATTGCACTTCAGGGTGGGGTAATGCCCCCGCATATATTTTTCAACCTGTTCACCCAGATACCCCACAATGAAGGTGATTTCATTCACCCCCGCCGCAATCAACTTGTCTACGATATGTCCCATCACCGTATTTCCGGCGACCTGAACAAGGGGTTTGGGTTTGGAATAGGTGTGCGGGCGCAGGCGTGTGCCGTACCCCGCCATCGGAATAATGACGTGCATGGGTGTGTGAAACTCCTCTTTGAGTAGTGATACGAGTGATAAGTGAACAGTGCAAAGTGATTAGTGTACGACTAGCACGGCACCAAAGTGACCGTGCTACAGACCCGTTGTTTGTCCAATTCGTACATCTCTGCACAAAATCTTTGTCAACAACAGGTATACAGCCCCGTGCCTTCCGGGCGGGGAACAAGGTAAATACCCCATACATCCCCTATCATCAATCATCGGCATTTTCTGCATGAAAAGCGACTTACGGGGTGTGCCGTTCACTATTCACTGACCACTATTCACTTATCACTTTCTAAACGGCGCGTCCGCTTTTCATCGTGTGCCACTCTGTGGCTTGTTCATAAGCGTAGGCGGTATTGAGCAGACGTTGTTCTTCCCATGCCGGGGCAATCAATTGCAACCCGATGGGCAACCCGTTGTGAAAACCACAGGGCAGGCTAATCCCCGGCAACCCGGCAAGGTTGACGGGAATCGTGTACATATCTTCCAGATACATCGCCAACGGGTCATTTTCGTGTTCGCCGAAGGTGAAGGCGGGGGAAGGTGCAGTAGGACCCACAATGACATCTACATCAGCAAAAGCACGGTCAAAATCCTGCTTAATCAGGGTACGGGCGGCTTGTGCCTTTTTGTAATAGGCATCTTGATAGCCTGCCGATAGGGCGTAGACCCCCAACATGATCCGCCGCTTCACCTCTGCGCCAAAGCCCGCCGCCCGGTTCTGCGAGAACATCGAAATAATGCTGTCCGTCGCTTTGTTCACGCGCAGACCAAAACGCACCCCGTCATAGCGGGCAAGGTTCGCGCTGGCTTCGGCAGGGGCGAGAATGTAATAGACGGGAATGGAATATTTGGTCATCGGCAGGTCAATCTCTTTAACCACTGCCCCCAACCCTTCCATCGTTTTGATGGCTTCGCGTACTGCGCTTTCGACTTCGGGTTTCAACCCGCCGCTCAGCCAATCGCGGGGAACGCCTAACCGCATTCCTTTCACATCTGCCGCCTTCAGCCCTTCCAGATAATCGGGAACGGGGCGGGGCGAACTGGTAGAATCGTTGGGGTCATGTCCGGCAATCGCTTTCAGTAGAAAGGCGGCATCGCTGACATTTTTGGTAAGGGGTCCGATTTGGTCTAAAGAGGAGGCAAACGCCACCAACCCGTAGCGGCTCACCCGCCCGTAGGTGGGTTTCAATCCGACCACGCCGCAAAAAGAGGCAGGTTGGCGCACCGAGCCGCCCGTATCGGTTCCCAGCGCGGCAAGACATTCATCTGCCGCTACCGCCGCCGCCGAGCCGCCGGAGGAACCCCCGGGAACCGTGTTGAGGTTCCACGGGTTTTTGGTTGCGCCAAACGCCGAATTTTCGGTGGACGACCCCATCGCAAACTCATCGGTGTTGGTTTTGCCCAGAAAGACCGCTCCGGCGCGGCGCAGACTTTTTACTGCCGTGCCATCCCAGACGGGGATATAGTTTTCCAGCGTTTTGGAGCCGCAGGTGGTCCGTACCCCTTCGGTGGAAAGCACATCTTTGAGCGCGATAGGCAATCCCAGCATCGGGTTTTCCGCCGCGCCATTTTTTAATTTTTCATCGGCGGCAGAAGCCTGCGCCAATGCCAATTCGTTGGTGACGGTCAAATAGGATTTGACCTTACCATCCACCGCCTTGATGCGCTCCAGAAAGGCTTTGGTCAATTCCGTAGAACTGACTTCGCGGGTATCTAAGAGGCGGCGCGCCTCGGTAAGGGTCAACGTGGTTAAATCAGCCATGTTCGTTTTGTGCGTTCGTTTCGTAATCGTAGGGTTGAAACCCCACGCCGGTATGGCAAGTCGGCTCAAGCCGACTACGACAATACCACCATATTACATCAATCTTTTTAGCCTGCTTGAGCAGACTTCCCGTATCAGCATGAGGTTAAAACCTCATCGGGGTTTATTCCGTATCTTCCAACACAATCGGCACGGTTACGAAGCCCTCTTGCTGGGCGGGGGCATTTTTTAACACTTCACTCTGGCTTAACGACCCCGTCACCGCATCGTCCCGCATCACGCCGACCAACCCCGTCACCTGCGCGGTGGGGGGAACATTGCTCGTATCCAATTCCTGAAGCATTTCCGCGTAATCCAGAATCGCGGACAGTTGGGCGCGAAATTTTTCTTTGTCCTGTTTGGTCAAATCGAGCCGCGCCAACAACGCAATTTCTTCAACCTGTGCAACTGTGAGGCTCATGGCACAAAATCCCTGTTGCGGGCACAGCATACTACCGTGCCACACTAGAGGAGCGACCCTTGTTGGTCGCTCCCTCGCGCATATAAGCGTTCATTATACTGTTGTCTACTGGGGGAGCAAGGCGTTTAGGATAAGCGGTATATTGTTGATTGCACTTCAATGCTCAAAATCGTGATGCAAGTGCAAGGGGAAGGGAACACACCAAAAACGCACCTACTATCAGCACAAAGGGGAAGGCAAGCGTAGCGATTGACCTCCGCCAATGCCAACACTGTTAACAAAACTTCCCATAACCACAGAACTACTGTTATACCGATTATCACCACAAAAAAAAATTCAATAATAGGATTGGTGACAGAGAATAAAGGGG
>CBKYSX010000101.1:0-9548 GCA_966690745.1 uncultured Ardenticatenales bacterium | reverse complement strand
ATAATTAACACCCTAAGGAAACCTGACCGGTTTAAGAGAAAGGAGAAAGGAAGAAAAGAGAAGGAAAAAAAAAGGGAGGCGTGGGGGCAAACCCCCCCCCCGCTTCGGGGGGCATGTTATTTAGAGTCGGTAAAATTTTTTACGAACAAATTACGCCGTGCGCCACGCTTCGTTTGCTTGACTTTTCCAATGGAGACGATAGCCTTTCCCCCGTATCGTTTCCAGAGCATCGCCAAAATCACCCAACTTGCGCCGCAGACGTAACATCGCACTGTCTACTGAACGATCCCCTTCAACATATTGGGTACGCCACACCCGTTCAAAAATGTCTTGTTTGCTCAACATTTGCTCCGGGGAGCGGGCAAATAAGACCAACAAATCAAATTCTAAAGGCGAGAGATCAAGCGGGGTATTGTAAAGTGTGGCATAATAACGGGGTAAATCAATCAATACGGGACCACAACGTACATAATCCAGGCTTTCTTCCGGTGCGGGCATGCCCGTTGGAGTAGCCTGCCTTAACCGTGCCCGCACCCGCGCCTTCACCTCGCGCAAATCATAGGGTGCGTGTATGGCATCGTCTGCGCCCTGTTCCAACGCACTAATCGCATCTTCGCCATCGGCGGCAAGTACCACCACGGGTGCCTGTCGGCGTTGGGCAAATCGGCGCAATAAATCCCATCCATACGGATGATTTAACGCTACCAATACAGCGTCAGGACGGGAACGATCATAATGGCGGCTTGCCACTGCCGCGTCACCAATACAAATAACCGTACAGCCGAGAGATTGTAATGCTTTCTCCAAGCCACTCGTAAGGCGATGGTCGTCTACGATAGCCAAAATAGTGGTCATACCACCACCTTTCCGTTGTAGGGGAACAGCGGGGAGTCAGGAGAGTTAAGTCTCGAACAGTATATCAGGGTATCGTATCCAAAACGTTTCCAACTAATATCTATATCTATATTAGATTATAAGGTACATACTACCTACCATGTCCCGTCTCAGCCTCGCCGTACTCGGACCGTTTCAAGCTTTTCTTGATAACCATGCTGTACGCTTTCGGAGTTGGAAAGAGCGTGCATTGCTGGCGTATTTGGCAACGGAAATCGAAGGTTTCCACGAGCGAAGTTCGCTGGTTGGTTTGTTATGGTCGAATATGAGCGAACGGGATGGATTGAGCAATTTGCGCTTAACCTTAAGCCGGTTGCGCCAAAGCCTGCGCGATAGTGATGTTGGTGGATTCATTACAGTAACGCGCACCAGCTTACGTTGGAATCTTGCCGCCCCCGCCGATGTGGATATTCACACCTTCCGCCATGCCATTGAACGCCCTCTGATTGCTACGGCTACGCCTATTCCCTATGTCGAAGCATCTATTGAAAGGCTACGACAGGCGGTTGAGTTGTACCGGGGTGATTTCTTAAGCGGGTTGGATGCGGGCGATGAAGAGCCGTTTAGTGAATGGAGCCGTATGTGGCGGGAACGGCTTCATCAACAGGCACTCACCGCGCTTTACACTCTGGCAGAAAATGCGTTGCAACACGCGCATTATCCCATCGCCGAAGACTATGCCTTTCGCCAAATTGCTTTAGAACGATGGCGCGAAGAAGCCTATCGTCAACTGATGACCGCATTGGCAGGGGCAGGGCAACGCACTGCCGCCCTCCACCACTATGGTACCCTGGTGAAAGTCTTAGCAGAAGAATTGGGAATGCAACCCGACCCTGCTACGACGACCCTCTATCATCGTATTCGAGATAACCAATTAGCACTACCATCTGTACCTCCCGCTTCCTTACTGTTAAGAGCACAAGCGACGACCAATGGAACCGCTCCTGCCCGCCCTGTTGCTATTTCCGGCACACACAATTTACCAACAGTGCTTACCCCGTTTATGGGGCGCGAACCTGAGATTGAAACGATTTTGAATCGTATCCGCGAACGGGGTGAACGGTTCGTGACGTTGGTGGGCGAAGGGGGTGTTGGTAAATCGCGGTTGGCAACCACTATTGGACAACAGGTGTTATCGGATTTTCCGCAAGGGGTGTGGTGGGTGTCGTTGGCAGAGCTTGAAGCCAAGGCAACTTCGCCCGAAGAGATATTGGCAGATTGTATTGCCCGCACCTTCAATTTACCTTTAGGCGGACAATCCCCTGTGAAGGAACAACTTTTCGCTTATTTGCAGAACAAAAAGTTGCTTTTGATTTTGGATAATTTTGAAACCATTTATGCCGCCGCGCCACTGGTTTTCGCTTTATTACAACAATGCACTCAGGTCACAGTTCTGATTACTACCCGTGAAGCTCTGCATTATCAATCGGAAAGTGTGGTACGCATTGAAGGATTACCTGTGCCTGCCACCCGGGACCCTAACCCCCTCGCCTATAGCGGAATGCAATTGTTGGTAGAACGTGCCGAGCGCACCGGGTGGCAATTTGCCTCCCGTAGTATAGATTCGCTGGTGCTGTTGGGACGGTTTTTGCGGGGGGTGCCATTGGCATTGGAACTGGCAGGAACGCTTGTCGCGGAGATGCCTTTGGAACAGTTGGTGGACGAAGTACGGGAAGGGTATGACGCATTAGCAACCACCATGCGTGATGTACCGCCCCGACACCGTACCATGCAGGCAATTTTTGAAACCTCGTGGCAATTGCTGACTGCCCATCAACAAGGGGTGCTGGCACAATTGGGGTTGTTCCGGGGTCGTTTTGATAGGGAAGCGGCGGAAGCGGTGGCACAGGCAAGCACCGGGGATATGGAGGCATTGGTTGCAAAATCGTTGGTACGGCAGGATAGCAATGGTTGGTTCTCTTTACATGACCATTTGCGCGAGTTCGCTCACCGCCAATGGCACACCCGTACCCGTAACGGTCAGAATGGTCATAGAGAGCCACCCGACAGAAGCACCCTTCGGGAAGCACCCACCCGCCACGCCGCACATTATTTGGGCTGGATTGCCACGATGATGCCCCGTCTGTTTGGTAATAGCCTTCCCACCACCTTAACACAGGTGCAGGAAAAACGAGGAAATTTGTATCAGGCATGGCAATGGGCGATTGAAGCGGAGGCATGGCAGTTCATTGCGCCCGCGATTGCACCATTGCGCCGTGCGCTTCATATATTAGCGGATTTGCGGGATGGAGTACGGCTTTTTGGAATGTTGGTAACGGCATTGGACAAGCACCACCCCCTTTATGATGAAAGCGTGGCAGGGTATGTGCAATTTCTGATGAGAGCCGGGAAAAGTGAAGAGGCATATGCGTTGGTCGAACAACGGTTGAATGCAACAACCTCTGACAGCGTTCATTATGCCGATTTGCTTCGCTTAAAAGGGGATTTGCTGACTATCGGCGAAGAAGTTCATCAAACCGATACCTACTATCAACAGGCTCTGCCGATTGTTCGCCGCGCCGGGGATCGTGTGTTGGAAACTTCGATCTTGATTTCGGCATCCGGGGCAATGTGGGTGCGCCACGAATATGCCCGCGCCCAGGAGTATGCAGAGATTGCCTTGCCGATTGCCCGTGAGATAGGTGATTTTTGGGCAGAAGTGGCATTGCTGAACCGCATGGGGGTCTTGGCGATTAATCAGGATTTTGGGATGGAAATTGCCCATGATTATTTTAGCCGTGCGCTGGAATTGACACGTTTATTGAATGACCGCCAGACCGAAGGCTTAGTCACGAGTAATCTTGGCACGGTGTCGGAATATCTGTTGGATTACGGCTCTGCCTACGATTACTATTATGCGTCGGTGCTATTGCAAAGCGACCTGGGCAATGTTCAATCAAACGCCCTTAGTCATAGCAATGTGGGGCGGCTTTTGTGTTTGTTGGGCAATTACAAAAACGCGCTCCCTTATTTAGAAACTGCCTTACAGTTGTATAGCGAAAGTCACAATTTACGGGGGCAAGGGTTGGTACGCACCTATCTGGGAATGACCTTATTCAGACAAGGAAAGCATACTATCGGGATTGAGCATTTAGAGCAGGCTACTGATATTCTACGTACCCTTCATCTGGTTCCTTTTATTCCTTTTCCGCTCACCCATCTTGGAAAGGTCTATGTGGAATTAGGGGAGTACGGGAAAGCGGAACAATATCTACAAGAAGCGGCACAAATTCGCCGGGATATTAAAGATGTGGTTTTGTTGAAAGATACACTGGCGATACTGGTTCAGATTTATCTGGCGGAAGAGAACTATTCTGCGTTGGAAGCCGTTGTGGTAGAACTCGCCGCCAACTTTGCGGCAACCGGAGATGTGGGCGCGGAATATCTTGTCGCCAATTATCTTGCACTCTATCAAGGGCAACTCGCCTTAAACCACCCCGCCGCGCCCGAAACACTTGCCCATGCCCGTATGCTTTTCAGCCGAATTATCGGGATGATGAAAGACCCTGCCATGCGGGAAAGTTATCGGGCGATGCCGGCACATCAACTCCTGGAACGTCTATAATTGCTCTCAAACCCTCCCCTACCCCTGCTACCTTCTTGTTTAGAAATTACGCACGTCAGGCGAGAAACGGGGTTAAAAATATTTCCCGATGGCAATTATTTTTAACCTCAACCGCGTAACTCCTCTTGTTATGAAAGTATGAAAAATCAGAATCTCATCATATTTCACGGAAGAATTTTTCATGCTTCCAACGTTCATTTCCGATACAATGAGATTACCGATTTTTGGATTACACGGAGCAACGTGCGTTGTCTCCGTTAAAATATTTTTGGGAAAAGAAGCGGGCAAGGCAGATTTGCCGCCAACACTGCAACCGGCTGACACACAGCGAAGGAACCCCTTCACATGAGCGACATCATCCAAGCCAATTACGAACAATTACAAGAAGTTGCCAAACGCTTCCAGAATAGCGGGCAATCTATTGAACAGATGCACCAAACCTTGACCCAACGGGTCAACCAACTGCGCCAAACCTGGGAAGGGCGCGGAGCCGATGCCTTTGTGCGGGAAATGCAGGAAGTTTTGCTTCCGGGCGTGCGTCGTCTGGCACAGGCATTGGCACAAGCGGGCGCCATTACGGGCAAGATTGCTCAAGTGGTCCGCACTGCCGAAGATGAGGCATCGCAACCTTTTGAAGATGCCGCACAGAACGGCGGGGGCGGCGGTGGTTCGGCACCGGGCGCAGGTGGTGGTAGCGGCGGCGGTTCCGGAACAGGAGCCGGTGGCGGCGACATGGGCGGCGGCGGTGGTGCCGGGTCCGGCGCAGGTGGCGGTAGCGGTTCCGGCGGCGGTAGTGGTGCCGGAAATGGCGGTTTTGGCGGCGGCGCAGGAGCCGGGTCCGGGGGCGGTTCCGGCGGTGGTTCCGGTAGCGGAGCCGGGGATGGCGGTTTTGGCGGCGGCGCAGGAGCCGGGTCAGGGGGTGGTAGTGGCTCCGGCGGCGGTAGCGGTGCCGGAGATGGCGGATTCGGTGGCGGTGGTGCCGGGTCTGGTGGTGGCGCAGGGGGCGGCTTCGGGGACGGAGCCGGAGGCGGCTTTACTGACGATGGCGGTTTTGGAAATGGCGGCTTGGAATCCGGTGGTGTCACCGATAACTTTGGCGGTGGCGATGGTGGATTCGGCGGCGGAGCCGGAGGTGGTGGCGGCTTCGGCGATGGCGGCTTTGGCGACGGTGGCTTCGGCGATAGCGGTTTGGGCGGGAGCCTTGACAATTTCGGCGGCGGCTTCGGTGACGGTGGTTTTGGTCTCGATAGCGGCGGCGATTTTGGTAGCTTTGGCGACAGTCTGGGCGGCATGTTCGGCGACAGCGGCGGCTTTGATGGTGCCATGGACCAATTCGGCTTCGGCGACTTCCAGGACAGCCTGGGCGATCTCTTCTCCGGCGGCGATGCCCGCGGCTTGCCCGTTACCCTTGATGATATGTTTGGCAGTGGCGAGGATGCCTTCGGCTTCAGCGATGATTGGTTAAGCGGTGTTGAAGAAGGCTTTAACGCCGATATGCAAGATGCTTTAAGCCCGGAAAGTATGGGGCAAACCTTTGGCGAGGCGTTCGGCGAAGCATTTAAGGAAGCCTTTGGTGAGGGAGCAGGTGGTGGTGAAACCGGTGGTGGTTCCGGCTCCGGCGGGGGCGCACCTCCCGAAACCGCACCCACGGAAGAGATGACCCCGCCCGAAGAAACCTTGCCGACCGAAGCACTTCCCAGCGAGCCGACGGGGGGCGGTGGCTCTTCCGGCGGCGGCGGACCGTCGGGTGGTGGAGGTGGTCCCACGACTGCCGATGTTCCGCCCACGCTTGATCTGCGTGAATCGGATGGCGGCGGCGGCGGACCGATGCGCTACTCGCCTTCCGGCGCAAGCGGCGGCTCCAGCAACAATCAGAACAATACCGCGCCCGTCAGTGGCGGCGGACAAGGAACGAGCGGCTCCGGCACGCCCGCCCCGGAAGGCGGCAATAACAGTCTTCTGGGAATGGGATTGGCGGCGGCAAGCCCCTTCCTCGCCCTTCTTGGCAAAAAAGGGCGAAAAAATAACGAGTAGCCACTGCGTCTTGCGGTTGCGGATTCCGTAAAAGCATGGATGATAGCCATGACTTTTACGGAATCCCCCAACAGGCAAAAGAACAGGGTGCATGATGAATGCGGAACACAGCAACGGCAATACCGGCAAATATGGTTTAAGCGACACGACTCCGATAGCGACCATTACACTTTCACAAGAAGAATTATTGGCAATTTTGGATGTGCTTCAGGCACGTTCCATTCCGGGTTTGGATGCGCCGCAATTTGCGCGGCTGAATGAATCTCAAAAACTGCTGGTATTGAACACGGCGCGCCACGCCTTGCAAGCCCGTTCGTTGGCAACGGTACGGGAAGATGGGGTGTTGCTGGTACACCGGGCGTTGTTGACCGCTGTCGGGGTCTGTGCGTATTCGCAAAGTGCCGCCGCTATTTACCATTGGAATCCTTCCGCCGATACGCCGACTTTCTTTTCGGGGCATATTCGCGGGGAGGATGTGGTGGCACATACCCGCCCCGACCCGATTCTGCATCAATTCTCGTTGCTGAAATCAAAAACCCAATTGGTTCATGCCATGTTGGAAGCGTGTGACTACCGCGCCCCTATGCCACCCGACCAGATGGAGCTGATGATTTCGCCCCAGAGTTTCGCGGCAAGCCGTCAATTGGCGGAAGCGGGCAAAGCGGACGAAGCGGCGGAACGGTTACAAGCCGATGGCGCACCTGCGTCTGCCGCCGATGCCTTCGCTCACACGTTTGCCAGTATGCCGCGTGTTTCGATTTTTCAGACCGTGAAACAGCAGGTGAACGAACCCCTGCAAACCCAACAATTTACCCTTTTGCAAAACGGCACATGGGTATGGATGGTGGTTCCAACGGAACGGGCAACAACGGCTCCGTTGAAGGCGACCAGTGTTACGCCCGATACCATCCAAGCCGCACTGACCGATTGGCTTTAACGAGGTTCCCGGGGGGGTGAGACCCCTGCCCGGGTGACAGATACTGCACCATGAGCGCGGATGTCGTCCAAGGAAACTACGAACAATTACAACAAGTTGCAACCCGCTTTCAACGCCAATCGGAACAGATCGCGCAGATGGAGGCGCAATTGCGCCGCAGTATGCAAAAAGTGGAAGGAACGTGGGAAGGGCGCGGTTCCGATGCGTTCCACCGCGAGATGAACAGCCTGATGATGCCGGGCGTGGTTCGCTTAAAGAACGCCCTCAATCAGGCGAATACCATTACCGCCAAAATCGCCAACACCCTCAAACAAGCCGAAGAAGAAGCATCGGCATTGTTTAAAGGGAACGGCTCCGGCGGCGGTGGTACGGGCGATGGCGGGATGGGTGGCGGCGGCGTGGAGAATGGATCGGGCGGGGGTACGCCCGGCAGTGGTGGCGGCGGAACGGGCGGCGGTAGTGGGGATGGAACCCCCGCACCGATGGATACAACTGCCATCTTTAACGAACAATATATGACGGAGATGACCAATACCGTTGTTCCGGGCAGTAATTCGCCCGTGTTGAATGACGCGATGGAAAAACTCCTGAACAATCCGTCAGCATCCGAACGGGATCAACTGTTGGAAACCATCGCTAAAGAGCGAGGCGTACCCGTTGATCAGATGAAGGCGCAATATGAGAAGTTCCTGCAATTGCGCGATTCCCGCCCGTCTCCGGTTGCCGATATTGATACGGGTAAAAACCCCGATTTCCTTGGCTCGACCACCTCACTCCGGTACGGGAAAGTGGTGGGCGACGCACTGGGGTTAGACCCGGTATTTGGCGCAATGTTGAACCCGACCGGCGGGTTGATGGGACCGGACAACGGTTTGCCGATTCAACCGGGACCGAACGAACCACTTGGTTTCCACAGCGTCTTCCACGATGCGGGCGGCTATCTGAAAAACAGTCATGGTATCGGACCGGGTTACGATTATCTTGGACGTGAAAGCGGATACGATGCGGGGAACCCCTTCACCGGGCAAGTTTCCGGAATTGATTACTGGAACGACAAGATTGATACCGGGTTCGGCACCTGGGCGAAAACCGAAGCAGGCGAAAAGATTATGTGGGGTGTTCGCACCGGAGACCGGGCGTGGACATGGACCAAAGATACCGCCAGCGACGCATGGAGTTGGACGAAGGATACCGCCAGTAGTGGCTGGGATTGGATTAAGGGGCGGTTTTAAGAATACCGCCCGGATGTGAATTTCTTGTATTGACATACACCGGGAAGGGGGTAAAAGATAACCCACCTCCTTCCCCCCTCCCAAGAGGGGACGCGAGATTTGCTTGCTCCGGGTTTTATGTCAATGCCCTAAAGAACTATAAGGACCCCCCATGTCGGACTTTACGCTTACACCTGCCGGACTTGCCTTTATGTTGACGTTGATGAATGCCAAAGGGATTCCCGGCGTTGATGTTTCCCATCTGTTCCCCACGGACCCGACCGACCGTCAGGCATTGTTGGAACAGGGCGCACATGATATTGCGGCGCAGGGGTATTTTCGGATTGAGAACCGTCAGTTCCATGATATGAATCCCCTGCTTCCGTTAGCGGTGGCGGGGGTGGTTGCCCCCGAACAAATCATCCATACCAGCGCGTATGCGGGTGCAGATGAATATCAGGCGGGGCATTATCTGTCACCGCAAGTAGTGGTTGAATTTTATGTCGCCACCGGGGAACAGTACCGCCTTGTGGTGCTGGATAGTGTTGAAACGGCGATTCGCACGATTGCTCACAATCTGGGTGTGACCCCATCGGCACAGGAAACCGCTTTAACCCTGACGATTCCGCAAGAAGCGCAACAGGGGGATATTCGGGCGGCAGTGTCGGCGGCATTGGCACAATCCGATATTGCCCCCGCCGATGGCACGGCAATTATCGGAGCGATTAGCCAGTTAGAGCGTGTGGCGGAGGTGGATCTGGCACAGGTGCTGGATGGCGAGATTCTGCGCCAACAATCGGTGTTGTTGTTCCGTATTCAGAATAGTATCGGGATGCTCAATGCGGTGCGGGATGGGGATACCATTCTGACCGTTCCGGCGAGTGCCGCCTTTGAGCGAACGTTGTTG
>CBKYSX010000100.1:0-9560 GCA_966690745.1 uncultured Ardenticatenales bacterium | reverse complement strand
GCGGTATGACCAACGGTTACAACCATGATTGCCCCTAACGCTTTGCCCTCAAATTCTGCAATAAAGAGCCGTGCTTGCGAACCAAAGGCACGATAGACATCGGCGTAATATTGAGCGGGGCGTACCGCAAATTCATCCCGTTCACCGGTGGTCTGTGTAAGGGCATGAAAGGTTGGAATATCGGCTTCATTGCCGATACGTACCATTACCTCTTTGCGCCCTGCCAATCGAATGTTATACCGCCATTTCTGGTGCATTTGCGCCAGAATTTCCTCTTCACTTACCCGTAAATCCACCATGATGGTAGCGGAAGGTTGCACCGTGGCAGGGGCGGGGCGAAAGCGGGCGGCACTCAATTCGACGGTGCGCGGGGTGGGCAATTGCCAATCCGGTTCGATGGTCAACAGAATGGCTCGCTGTTGGCGGCACAGACGGTGAACGGCTTGCCACAGGCTTTCTAATAATTTGGGATTGTCGCTTAACAGGAGCGGAGCGCGGGGGGCATAGGCAATGGTAAAGCCGAGGGGCAGGGCGCGGAAAAGAATTTGGATTCCGGCAATCAGCCTGCCGTTGGATTCCAGCCCGACCCGCTTGCTTGCCCAGCCCCATTTGCCTTTTACCTCGCGCCAGGCAGTGGTTTGGAGAAAACTGCCCTGGGTTGTGGAAACCAGCTCATCCCATGCCGCATCACTGATCGCAAACAGAGGAGTGAGTTCCGCAACGTTGTTCATTATTAAAGGTGCATCCATACATAAATGGCGGCAGTCCGGCACAGGGTTCTGTGCGTAAAACTGCCACGCTTAGCGGTCATTTTTTGACGCAGACGGGGGGAAATGATATACTCCCCAAACTGTGTGAGTACGGCGACGTAGCCAAGTGGTAAGGCAAGGGTCTGCAAAATCCTCATGCGTGGGTTCGAATCCCACCGTCGCCTCTCCAAAAGAAAGTCCAAGAGCATTGCTCTTGGACTTTTTAGTTTGCCTCTACCAAATCAATAAACGGCACATTTCCGGGATGGCGTACCGATGTTGCTACCGAGCGCAATTCCATCCGTACATCCCACATCTTCATGTGGGGGTGTTCACTGCGAATCAGTACGGCTAACCCCGCCGCCAATGCCGCCGCAAAACTGGTTCCCGCCCATGCTACCCACCCATCAGGGTTTGCTTCCGTAGGCAATACAGGACCCACCAGCACAGGAATATTTTCGGCGGATTGGTTTGCCAGATTCACATCCCCCCCGAATAAGCAGAGGGCTTTCGATTGGTTGGCGTAGAGGGCAAGGTGTTCCTGATCGTATTGCCCTGCCGTGACTTCAATCATACTGCGGAATTTGGCGGGGATACGGGTGCGCGGCGGGTGTTGCAACCCATTGGCATCGTTACCTGCCGCGCCCAACAAAATCCCTCCAGCCTCGCTGATAGAAAGACAACAGAGCCGCAATCCTTCGTAATGTTCTTCATAATGGCGTAGGCGGGGCGGAATAATATCCCCCATTCCGATTGTGAATGCCAGCACCGCTACGATGTTCTCTCCGTTTCGTGCCCGTTCCGCCAAGGGAGCCAGCCCTACCAGTACATCCACCATTGAACACACCCCGTTGCGGGTAGCGACGCGAATGGGTTCAAACGTGGTGTACGCCATCGCCTCTGCGCCGATGACTTCCGCCGCCAGCCATGCGGTCATCAAGCCGTGGCTTCGCATATCGTAAGGCGTGCCTTCACGGAAGGTAGCATAATAGGCATCGGCGGGGAGAGTCAGCGTATCAGGAAGGGCGCGTACTTTTTTGACAAAGGGAGCTAACGACGGGGGAAAATTCATCGTATCGGCAAAATCTGCCGGGGCGGGGAACGCATCCAGAATTGCCAATGTAACGGGTTGATTTATCTTGCCGCGCCATTCCTGCAAAAACGGTGCATCCTTGAGGGGAAGCGTTTGGCTGACTGGGGCAGGAACCGGACGGGGATATGACCCCGCCCCGCCGGGGGTGAACATCTGATCTTCTGTAGGAAGGATACTCGCTACCGTGCCTAACCAATTGGGCATCCACCCTGCTACCCGCACTCCATCCCACTCAAGCTCCTGATTTACCTGTTCTTCAATTATCTTAAAACGAGACAACGAAGGTTCATAATCGGCATCTTCTTTCCAAAAAAGGCGTACCAGCGTGAACCACCCTTCGCCTTCCGGTACGGGGTAGCTGACGGCGGGTTCACCTCCCATTGGAAGCAGAGTTGCCCCGAATGCCTCCGCCACCGTTGGCAAAAATTCTGCTTTCACCGGGGTGCTATTGTGCAAGGTAATCACCGCTTCGCCGGGGACAAAATAATAGGGGGTACGTCCGGCTTCCGCCGAATCGGGGGCGGGGCGATTTTCAAGTTCAGGGGTGGACGGTGGTGCAATCCGCACCCGTTTGTGCGGTTGGGCACTCAACGAGGTGGCGGATTTAGGGGCTTCCACTACCCGTGCTGTTTCTACTTTTATGGGGCGTTGTTCATTGCGGCGTTGCCAGTATGCCCATGCCGCGCCCCCCGCCGCTATCAAAGCCATCAGCGGCGCAAGCCAACGAGATTTCATGTGTGTAAGGTCTCCGATAATGAAAGTGTTAAAGAGAGGATGGGAGAGAGGTGTTTATTATGCGTCGCTCTTCGCTCTCCGTTCTTCTCTCTTTAAGCGTTCGTACGTTTTACCAATCGCTCTATCGCGCCGAAACGGGCGATGGCGAAGGTGTCTAACGGCAAGATGGGTTCTTCGTCCAGCACAAGGGCGGCGAGCATGTCGCCCAACACAGGACCAAACTTGAAGCCATGTCCGGAAAAACCGGTTCCGATCACAATTTCAGGGTGATTCGGGTGACGATCCAACACAAAATGATAGTCAGGCGTGTTGGTGTATAAACAAGTGATAACATCTACGGTTTCCCGATGATTCAAGTGGGGGAAACGTTCCGCGACATAGGTTTTCAGTGCGTCCACCCGCGCCGCCAGCTGGGCTTCGGTAGAAACCGCTTCGGGGTGGTCGGGGTCAAGAACGGGTCCGGTATGATGCCACCCCACTTTGACTCCCGGCACATCCACCTGCGGCAAGCCATAGAAGGCATCCGGCGTGTGGTAATCAATAAAAACAGGCATGGCTCCGACCCGATGATCTACCTCATCGGCGGCGGCAAAATAGGCAACCAGTTCCTGAGTGGGGACAAGGGGCAACTCTAAACCTGTTTGCGCCAATACTTTGCGAGACCAACCGCCCGTTGCTACGACGACACGGTTGGCGCGATAGATTCCTTCGCCTGAACGGACTTCTACAATATTCTCGCCGATGACTTGAATATCCGTGACCCGTACATTTTTAAGCGTCACATGGGAGCCATAAGATTCAATCAAGCCCCACAACGCCAACACCGCCGCACTTGCCCGCACCACCCCCGCATCTGCCTGATAAATGCCTTCGCTTCCCTCCGGCAAATAGAATTGGGGGAAACGTTTGTTGCTTTCGGTAGCGGTTAAGCGTTCATACGGAATGTTGAAGCGTTGAAAGTTCTGCTCCAATTCTGCCAGTTGGGGCGAATCGGCGGGTCCGCAATCCCACCCCCCCGAAGGAAGTATAAACCGTTTGCCCGTGCGTTGCGCCAGCTGTTCCCACGCAGGGTATGCCAGTTGCGCCATCTGCACATAAATCGGCTCCGGGTAGGCAAAGCGGATAATCCGCCCGTCACCGTGCGAACTGCCCCGCGTGTGTCCGGGGTCGAATTGCTCAATGAGCAGAACGCTCTCGCCTTTGCGAAGTAATGCCTCGGCGGTGCTTGCGCCCACAATTCCGCCGCCAATGACGATAGTTGAAAAACTGGTCATACTTTACTCAAGAGAGGAGAAACAAATTCCTTGTCGCTCTCCTTTCTCCTCTCTGCGTTCTATAATCGGTACTCAAAAAAGACGGCAATATCCCCATTGGTATAGTAGCGGTCATTAAAACCCACAAACTCCGCGCCACGGGCGTAGTAGAAATGAATGGCGCGTCCATTTTTGGTGGGGGCTTCCATAATCAAGCGGCGCAGTTGTTCTTCCCGCGCCCAGCTTGCGGCGGCGGTGAGCAATTGCCGCCCGATGCCCCGTCCCCGGTAGGGTTTATCCACCACAAAATTTTGCACCCAGGCGGCGCGTTGCCAGCGTTGTTCGTGAAGGTCTATATAACCAAGTACCCGTTCGCGGACAATTGGCTCCTCTTCTTCCTCTACTTCAATTTCAGTTTGTGCCACTGCCACGAATAAACAATCTTGCTGTTGCCAGTTGCCGCGCAATTCATCGCTGTCGCGGGGGTAGGTGGCTTCAAGGGTGCGAGGCAGGCGTGTCGCCCGGAAGCGAACGGCGACCCCTTCCACCCCTGCGCCGGGGTCAACGTGCATTTGCCAGACCTCATCACTTTCATAAGTGCTGTCCAGGGCAAGGCAATGGTCTAAATCATTAAGGGTAGCATGGCGGATGACAAGACGAGACAATTGAATCTCCCGGAAATACGGTAGCCTACCGTGCGAAGAACGACGGGGAGTGTACTTTAGGGGTGTGCCTCTGTCAATCAACATGACTTCAACGAAAAGCCACGCTTAAACAGTACTCTACCGCTATTGTTCCTTCAACCGTCTAGTACTACTATTCTGAATACCATTCATTGTTCTCACCGTTTCGCTCCTGAAGCTTTTTGTCTGTTGTTCGGGTATAAGGTCGTCCATCCCCACGCTACCTTCCCCCCTTTTGAAAGGAAGACGCACATGCCACGCACTCAACGCCGCATTCTGGTCGTCGAAGACGATTCTTATAGCCGTGACCTTCTGGTTTCTATCCTCACCTTCCATGGGTACGAAACGTTTCGTGCCACCAACGGGCGGCAAGCCGTTGACCTTGCTCAGGTACATACCCCCGACCTGATTATCATGGATATCTCCATGCCGATTATGAACGGGTTGGATGCCACCCGTGAAATCAAGCGGGATGCACGCATTGCCCATATTCCGATTATTGCGATGAGTGCGTATGATGCGCGGGAAGATGAGAAAGAAGCCAATAAGGCGGGCTGTGTGGATTTCCTTGCTAAACCGTTAGAACTTTTCCGTCTAAAAGAACGTATCGAAGCGATTTTTGTTTCGGCGGCGGCGGCATAAAGCAGTTCCCTCAGAATATAGAAATGCCATACCCTCACGGTATACGTGAAGGTATGGCATTTTTTGTTTCAATCCATGTTTTTAGGAATTGCTAGCGTGGGAATAGCGCACGGCGCAGGGCATCATTACAATCGCGAGTAAACATTTGTGCCAGTGTTGCCCCTGCCGCCATATTAAACCCATGGAACGCACTGGGGTAAACGTGCAACTCTGTGGCGATTCCTTCACGCATCAACCGTCGTGCATATTCGATGTCTTCTTCTAAAAATAGATCGAGTGCTCCCACATTGATAAAGGTAGGCGGCAACCCGGCAAGGCTTTCGGCACGCGCCGCCGCCGCATAGGGCGAGACTCCATCACTGCCCGGTTCCTGCCCCAACAAAGCTTTCCAGCCAAAATGGTTGGCATCCGGGTTCCAGATAAATTCCCCGACGAAAGGATGAGGGTTGTTCGTGATGGCCGTGCGGTCATCCAACATGGGGTAAATCAGCAATTGAAAGGCTAATGGGATTTCACCCCGGTCCCGTGTCAACAATCCCAAACACGCTGATAATCCACCTCCGGCACTCGCACCCCCAATCGCAATCCGATTTTTGTCTATCCCTAATTCGTCTGCATTCTTGTAGAGCCATTTCAGAGCGGCATAACAATCTTCTACGGGTCCGGGGTGGGATGTTTCGGGTGCAAGGCGATAATCTACCGAGATTGCGGCACAACCTACATCAGCCACAATGCCTTTTACCTGTAAATCATCCTGGTCGGCACTACCAAGAACATAGCCCCCGCCATGAATCCAGAGTAAGGCGGG
The DNA here is from genome assembly GCA_966690745.1 of uncultured Ardenticatenales bacterium. GTDB lineage: Bacteria > Chloroflexota > Anaerolineae > Ardenticatenales > Ardenticatenaceae > CBKYSX01. Next base: position 3,597 of record CBKYSX010000100.1, on the reverse strand, counting down.
CAACGGTTGCGGGCGATTTTTGGGAATGTACACTAATACTCGAACATCGGGTGAACCTTCAGCACCGGGAACAAATTTTTCCGTGACTTCAATATCGGGAAATTCGGGGGCAAGGTGAGCCGTTTGTCCAAGCATTTCGGCTATAGCGGTGCGGACTTGAGGCAAAGAATCATCTGTAAAAGCAAGGGTAGGAAAGACATCTAACATTCCGGAAAGTTCGGCATCAACAAGATGTCGGGTCGTCATTGAACCTCCTATAACGCAGATAACATGAACAGGGGAATGGTAGGCATACTACCCCGTTACAAATAGCGGTAGCAAAGGGAAACGATGAAGAATGGAATGGGGACTATGGGGAAATAAGCCAACAACCAACAGTATACATTATTTTGCAAGGCAAAATAGTGCCGTGGTGAATTATTCACAAATGTTAATTTGACTCTTTGAAATAGAAAGTATGTTAACGCAACCCCTCAAAAATATCGGTTTCTACCCGTCTTCCTCCATTGACCATGCTGTAAACGCGGTATAAGTATTGGGTTGCCCATACCTGCCGCAATTTGGGTTCATGTTCATTCCGCATGGTTTCAAAATCGGGTAATTGGGAACGGTGGCAAGCAATGGCATTGAGAACCGTTTCTATATGGGAAGAACATTCTACTTTGGTCGTAATCGCCCATTCTTTCCATAAAACGGGGCGGCGTTCGACCCCATCAATGTCCATTTTTAGATCACCAAACAGTGCTTCGTAAATCGAAAGTAGTTCTTCAGGGTCTACAAAATAGTAAAATTTTGCCACTTGATGGGGTGGTGCATCCCCTTTTACCGTATAGGAAGCATCGGCGGCGGCGACCACCGCCGCCATACTAAATTGGGAAATGGCAATGTGGTCGGGGTGTCCGTATGCCCCAAATGGGTCAAAGGTAATCACCACTTGCGGCTTAATCCGTCGAATCTCTGTTACGAGTTGGGGGATGATGTGGTGTGGATGGGCTTGATCTACATCCCCATCCATATAGTCCAGAAACACTACGTCCTGAATCCCCAACGTCTTTGCCGCCGATTCCAGTTCGCCTTCACGTAATTTTCCCAATGCGTCGGGACCGGGATACTCCGCCTGATCGCCAACCCACCCTCTTTGACCCCTTGTCGCCGTAATCAGATGGGTGCTGACTCCTTCGGCGGCATAACGGGCAAGCAAACCACCAATACCCAGCGATTCATCATCGGGGTGAGCAAATATCGCAAGCAGGGACAAGTCGGACATGGGAATACCTCCGGTGAACGGAACGAAAGAGGCAGAATAATTTGGAGCAGTGCAATACTCTTTGTTTCTCCGTTGTCTATCCTGCGTCTTGCGTCCTGCGTCCTGATTTCCGTAACGCTCTTATTCTATTCTCTATTTGGGTATCTGGCACAATAGCCTTATGCTTTTTGGAATATTCCCATACAAGTCAGTCAATTGCGCTCTGTGACCCCATGATGCGCTAAAAGACCGAGGTAATCCGCCCTATGAGAGTGCTGAGTCGCGTTCTGTTGATGGTTGGAATTGTTGTATTGTTGTTGGTGGTGGTTGGGGGAGTGTTGGTAATGCAAATGGTACGTGCGCCCTACCCCCAAACCAGTGGCACGTTACAACTTCCCGGCTTACAAGAAGAAGTTACGATTTACCGTGACGACCTCGGCATTCCCCATATTTACGCCCAAAATGAACATGACCTGTTTTACGCGCAGGGGTATGTCCATGCTCAGGACCGTTTCTGGCAAATGGAATTTTGGCGGCATATCGGGGCGGGGCGGATTTCTGAAATTACGGGCGAACCGGGGGTCGAAAACGATACGTTTATCCGTACCCTCGGCTGGAATCGCGTTGCGGAATTTAACGCCGCTCATTACGAACAAAATGAGCCGGAAAGCTGGGCAGTACTGACTGCCTATGCCGATGGGGTCAATGCCTACATAGACCAACATCGGGACAATCTTTCCCTCAACTATACGGTTCTGAATTTAGTCAATGAGCCGTGGGAGATTGAACCCTGGACCCCCAAAAACTCCTTGAGTTGGGCGGTGGTCATGTCCTATGATTTGAGTAGTAACTTCCGCGACGAAATCAACCGGGTGGAATTGGCGCAATTATTGGGCGAAGAAAAAATGCGGGAATTGATTCCCCCTTACCCCGCCACCCGCCCCGTGATTGTGCCGACCTCCGAGCAATTTCAGGATAGTTCCTATGCTCCTAGTCCGGAGATTGCATGGAATCAAATCAATACGAGCGTTATTGGCACGATTCCCGATACCGGGTTTGCGTTGGGGATGGGGGATTTTGCCGGAAGTAACAGCTGGGTAGTGGATGGCGACCATAGCGAAACAGGCGCGCCCCTGCTGGCAAATGACCCCCATTTGCAGATGCAAATGCCCTCTATCTGGTATCAGGTCGGCTTACACGCCCCCGGCATTGATGCAACAGGATTCTCCTTTGCGGGAACCCCCGGACTCCCCATCGGACATAACAATGCGATTGCATGGGGGCAAACCACCTCTAACCCCGATGTTCAAGACCTCTACATCGAAAAAATTAACCCTGACAACCCCAACCAGTATGAATATATGGGGCAATGGGAGGAAATGACTGTTATAACAGAGGTGATTAAGGTGAACGGGGGCGAAGATATTATTCTACCGGTGCGGATTACGCGGCACGGTCCGATTATTACCGAACAATACGAAAACTTAGACCCATCTCAGCCACTTGCCTTACGTTGGAGTTTGTATGGAGAACCGCACACATTGCTCAAATCGGTATATCTTCTGCTCAAGGCGCAAAACTTTGATGAGTTCCGCACCGCGATGAGTTTTTGGGATATGCCCTCGCAAAACACGGTGTATGCTGATATTGATGGGAATATCGCCTATCAAATGAATGGGCGGATTCCGATACGTCCCCATGACGGCTCTATGCCGGTTCCCGGGTGGACAGGGGAATATGAATGGGAGGGGTGGGTTCCGTTTGAAGAACAACCCGCGCTACTAAACCCCGAACAGGGGTACATTGTCACTGCCAATAACGCCGTCGTAGACCGTGAATATGCCTACCCGATGGGCGATGATTGGGACAATGGTGACCGTGCCCAACGGTTGACGACCTTGATGGAGGAGGCATTGGCGGTAGATGGTAAAGTCAATAGTGCCGATTACCAACGGATGCAATACGACAGTCAATCCTTGCTGGCAATGAGTTATTTGCCCCTCCTTTCCAGCCTGCAAAGTGATAATGAGAACACCCAAAATGCTTTAGCACGGTTGCAAGGATGGGATGGGCAATTACGGCGCGATAGTGTGCCCGCCCTCATCTGGGAAATCTTTAATGCCGAACTGGCGAAGGCACTCCTCGCAGATGAGTATGCGGTCGCATTGGAAAACCGCCCGCCGACCCCCCCGGCAGACACAGCGGGAGAGGAACCGGAAGAAATTGAGCCGGAAGATTTTTCAATCCGACGATTTATTTTCAGGCGGTACGGAAGTTGTGATCGTGCATAATCAGGACTTTTACCGCTTGATGATTACGAAAGCAGGAAAATTAATTTTAAATAAGTAACC
>CBKYSX010000099.1:0-9560 GCA_966690745.1 uncultured Ardenticatenales bacterium | reverse complement strand
TGTCGGGGTAACGCCTCCTGCAGGTTGAAGCGAGAGGTTTCCCGGTTCGCGGGCGAAGGTAAGGGTGGGGAATAACACCAACAGGGTTAGGAAATAAAGGAGAACAGCCAGACGGGAACGATACATGCAATCTCCTTTCATCCTTATCTAAGGATGATTGGTAGTGGGGGTATTTGGTTAATGGTGTGGGGGAGTAGAGGAATGAACGTGAGTAAAGTAATTTCGTTCTTCTCTATATTATTTTGCCAGAGGTCTACAGGATAGTGCAAGAGGGTATAATAAAATTGCGTTTCTTTATAATTTTCTTGCGATTTTGTGCAAAATGAAAGTTTCTAATAATTCCTATACACTATTCGCTTGTTAGGACTATAGATGTATGATATATTAGTCCTTAGTTGTTTAGTACCTTAGTCCCGTAGGAATGAGAGCGACATCATAAAATTCCCTTTGGAATCCCGTCCCTACAACCATCATCCCATTTTAGGTATTGGGTCCCCCCGGAACTCCACTATAAGGGTCTATGGCAATTCATGAATCCGCCAGCCATCCATCTGCTTCCTCCACCGCCATTGCATCCGTAGAACTTCAAGTCAATACCATTGCCCGTTATATTGATGGATTGACCCGTTGGTTCGCACGCTATACAACGGCGCGGCGCTCCTTTATTAGTCTTTTCTCAAATGCAAGCCTGATACGTAATGCAGTCGTGCGCGATTTGTATAAAAATGCTTGTCTATCGGCATTTGAAGTCAGTCAGCCTTTTGATCGCTATATTTACGCGTCGCTATATATTCAACGCCTTTCCGAATTACAACTACGCTATACCCATCAGTACCGTAATATTGCCTCTGATGTTATGTTTTTGACAGGGGATTGTAACGACCTTACTCACGGGATTGTGGCGGAAGCTACCATGTTTCAGGGCAGGCATGGCGATGTTCCCACCCCGACGGTGGTTTTCGTCAATCCTGATGAATTACGCGCACAGTGGAGTACCATCCAAACCCTTGCAAAGTTACCCCATCCGTTCCTCGTGCTTTTTTATCCCACCGACGCTTTGGAACGGTTGATGCCACGCCATGTGACGAGTAAATTTAGTACCGAAGTAGACCAGTTTTTTGGGGGTATGGGCTGGCGCGACCTCTATCTGCGAACCCCGCCGAATGCAAGACCCCTTGTTTTACTCAATTATTATCAAGAGCAATTGTATCAATTGGGATTCCGCGAAGTGGTCAATGGATATGATATAGGCATTAACTGGGAACGGGCTGTGCCGGATGCACGGTTATACACGGTATTGTTTGCTCAAAAAATGCCATTACCACGCTCTTTTTGGGATGATTTGATGGTCAATCCGGCATTGCAACCTCGTGGCACGGGGTCGCTTCACACGGCGCACTTATCGGCGGTCAACTGGTAGTGTCCTATTCGCTAGTGGTGCAATCGCTAATGGTAACAGGACGCGAAACCGGGTTTCTGCCGTGGAAAACCCGGTTTTTTTATAAGTTTCATGCGGTATCACTATACCCTGGAGTTACTCTGTTACGATAAAAAATGGTTCCTGTAAGGAATCATTTTTTGCTTGTCAGGGGGTAGATTCTACTTAAAGCATAAACTGACCATTTACCAATAGAGGTTCGCCATCAATAAGTAGAGTGGGTTTGGCAAGCACCATTTTCCATTCGAGCGTACTTTCAATATCCCCTCCAAGATGGGTATTCACCCCTAATCCCAGATGGACGGCTCCATAGACCATTTCGTCCATATAATATCCGGTAACCTGCCACACTTCGGGATTAATTCCGATTCCAACTTCTGCCACCAAGCCCCGATTTTCGTCATGTTGTTCCCAAATATCCATAAAAGTTTCATACCCTTCGCGGGCGCGAATGGGAACCCCACGTCCATTTTCAAATTCAAAGAGCAGTTCCGTAATTTTATGTCCGCGATAGGCAGAGGCGGAGCAGACAAAACTGCCATTGGCACTCTCTTTATCAGGAATAAGATAGACTTCCCCGGCAGGCAAGCTTCCGGCCCGTTCTGTACTCCCTCCATTGGCGACAATAAAAGGGGTGCTTTGGGTCATGGTGAGATCTGTGCCATTCGTGCTTTTGATGTGGATGGTATGCCCTGTTGCCAATCGTTCGCGGATTTGTTCTGCGCGTGCTTGAAGGGTAGAATAATCCGTATCCATCGCCTTCCAGTACATCTCGCGCAGGGTGTTCCACGCAACACCAAGGCTATCTGCCGCTTGCGGAGTGGGGTACATGATGGGAATAAAGGTGGCTTTGCCGCTCATCATTGCATTCCCTATTGCCTGATGGCGGCGATAAATGGCGGCAAGCCTGTCGTTGGCGACATTGTGGAAGGTACGTGGGTCCGCAAAATCTACACCGACTTGTATTGCAACATCGGCGGCACCAAAGGCGGCAACAAAGGGTTCGGGGGAACGGTCTAAATAATCCAACGGGCTTTCGCGGACTTCGTGATACCCCATCATGTCACTGTACAACACCAAATCGGCGTAGCCGCCGCGTCGAAGAATCTCTCCCGCAATGACTTCGGCAAAAATAATCGTGTCTTGCCGTACCAACATTACGACTTGTTCCCCTTTTTCCAGATGGATAGTTTGCCCGACAATGCGTTCAGCGATTCGTTCATAATTGGGTTGATACATCCGGTTCTCCCCATTTTTTTTGTGATTGCGGGTATAGTGTATGTTAATCTTAAGGCAACTAATTGGGCATGACAAGCCCTCTTTTGAAATAGATAGGGTGGAAATGGTGGGTAAATGCACGGAAACCACAATATGATTTTTATTGGAAGAGCAGATTCCGCCGGGCAATATGGTGTTATCGCTTAAGTACTAGGGTACCTTTATGGTTGGACTTTTGGTTAATTGATGTTAGAATAAAGTTGATAACTTATTTATCCACCCCACCTTTTGTCGTGTTAATTGGTATGGCTACTCTATCCCCCGCCACCCTGATTCATCAGTCGGTCTTCCTCCGCCGTCAATCCCGCTTTGCTACCGCCATTGAAAACTCCACGCTTGCCCTTACCCTTGACCCCTCCTACATTCAGGCATGGGTGGAACGGGGCATTGCCAAATTAGAATCCAACGATGCACTGGGTGCATTAGCCGATTTTGAACAAGCCATTTTGCTTAACCCCCTGTATGCAAAGGGCTATTTCGGGCGGGGGTGGGCACGAGGGTTGCTGGGGGATTACGATGGCGAAATTGAAGATGCGGAATGCTTTATCCGCTTCGCGCCCCATGAAACAGCCCTCTATTATCAACGGTTGGAACATGCTTATTCAGAGAAAGGGCAGTATTGGATTGCCTTAACATGGGCAAATCGCTTATTAGACAAAGCCTCAAACAATGTTGAAGGATTATATCGTCGGGCAAGGCTCTTTTATTTGCTTAAAAAATATGGTGATGCACTCCATGACCTGAATCATATGGTGACATTAAAACCAAAGGATTGGCGGGGGTGGTATTTGCGTGGCAAAGCATACATGGCAAAGGATGAGTTTTCAGTTGCCATCAAAGACTTTAGCCGGGTGATCCGCTTACGTCCCCAATGGGCGGAACCCTATTACCATCGTGCGTTGGCATATTTTGAAAGCGGAAAATTTGAGGATGCAGAGACGGATATAGGGTGTGCTGAATTGTTAGAGCCGAATAGTTTTGTGATGATGGGGTCGGAGTTTCATTAAACCTGCGTAAAACATTATCAGAGCAGACGACGCATGACATGGAGGCGGTGGTAATTGCGTCCGTAGGGTTTAAGGTCGGTTGTGCGAATGATGTCAAACCCTTGTGCTTTCCAAAAACGGTAAGCACGTTCGTTCGTTGTAATCACTGCTAATTCCAACCGTTTTGCGCTCTGCAAAGCGACCCAACGGGTGAATGCTTCAAAAAACGTTTGCGCGATTCCTTTTCCCCTTTGTCTGGGGTTTAGCATGAACAACCCCACCCACCAACATTCTTCATCAGGATAACCCCGATTACATTCTAATAGTCCGACAATCGTTCCCCCTGTATCTACCAGCCCGAACATAAACTTATTGTCTGTGGTGCGATTGGGCGGAAGAGCAGAAAATTCCAGTTCTGCGGCGTTTGGCGTGGGGGGTTCCCCTTGTTCCAAGATAATGTAATCGCTACAAGCCTCATACAAGGATTGCAAGCGGGGAGCATCGGCGGGAATAAGTCCCTCAATAGTAAAAGTAAGGTCAGGAAGGTTAATAGGGAAGGTTATGTCTTTGTCCATGAGGGAGGGTAAGCCTTGTGGAGTTGGTGGTAAAAAATATAATCGCTTTGTCTATTATCAAAACGAAGAAAGGGATTCAACGGTGATTCACCCCTCTGCAAAACTTCACGATACCACAATTCAATTTTTGGAGCGTGGTACGCAAAAACTGTTTATTAACAATGAATGGGTCGCGGGCAAAGAAGGCATGACCTTTGCCGTAGACGACCCCGCCACCGGCGAAGACCTCTGCCACGCAACTGCCGGAAGCAAAGCGGATGTTGATGAGGCGGTATCCGCCGCTGTTGCCGCCTTCCGCCCCGGTTCGGCGTGGCGAAACATGACCCCTGCCCGTCGCGGCGAATTGTTGTGGAAACTTGCCGATCTGATTGAACGGGACCAACGGATTCTTGCGGAATTGGATACGTTGGACAACGGCAAACCTTACCGTAATTCCTTTTACGGCGATGTGCCGCAGGTCGTTGCCCATTTCCGTTACTATGCGGGATGGACGACCAAAATTGAAGGGTCGGTTTTACCGATTAGTACGCCCAATATTCTTAATTATACCAAACGGGAGCCGTTGGGGGTCTGCGGGTTGATTATTCCATGGAACTATCCGTTGCTGATGGCGGCATGGAAACTCGCGCCATCACTGGCGTGTGGCAACACGGTCGTACTGAAACCTGCCGAACAAACCCCGCTTTCTGCGCTATATCTTGCCGAATTGTTCAAAGAAGCGGGCTTCCCCAAAGGGGTCGTGAATATTGTCACCGGATACGGAATTCCGGCAGGGTCGGCGTTGGTGGAGCATCCCGATGTGGCAAAAATCTCTTTTACCGGGAGTACTGAAGTCGGCAAGCTGATTATGAAAAACGCTTCCGAGCACCTTGCCAAAGTGTCGCTGGAATTGGGTGGTAAAAGCCCGAACGTGGTCTTTGCCGATGCCGATATGAGTAAAACGGTGAAGGGGGCAATGTGGGCAGTCTTTGGTAATACCGGGCAAATGTGTACGGCGGGGTCGCGCTTGTTTGTCGAACGCCCGGTCTTTAACCAGTTCGTGGATGAATTGAGCAAAGCCACGGAGGGGATTCGGGTCGGGCATGGGTGGGATAAAAACCACATCGGTCCGGTGGTGAGCCGCGAACAGATGACCCGCGTGTTGGGCTATATCAACCAAGGGAAAAAAGCCGGTGTTGATATTGCGCTGGGGGGCGAGCGTGTTGGCGATACGGGCTACTTCGTCGAACCGACCATTATTACCCACGACCAAAGTCAAGATACTTTGCCCTTGATTCAACAAGAGATTTTTGGTCCTGTAGTTGCTGTAACACCCTTTGATGAGTGGGACGAGGTGGTGCAACGCGCCAATGCCACTGAGTACGGATTGGCATCGGGGATTTGGACGCAGGATTTGAGCAAGGCGCACCGACTTGCCGATGCCCTACAAGCAGGCACAGTATGGGTCAATACCTACAACCTCTTTGATGCCGCCTCCCCTTTCGGTGGTTATAAAGCCTCCGGGTTCGGGCGGGAGAGGGGAAAAGAAGCGATTGACCTGTATACCCAGGTTAAGAGTGTGTGGATCGGGTATTAACTGACAAATAAAAAACAGGGGTTACAAGGCTAACGAAAATCAGCCTTGTAACCCCTGTTTTTTAATGCTCCGCCGATTGTTCCTGTAATGTCATGGTTTCCTGTGGGCGATTGAACCACAGGACGACCCGCGCTCCTGCCCACATCAGTATCGTCAGCCCGAAGACCAAACCGTATTCGATCATCGGGATTCCCAACACCGCGAATACATAGGGAATGCGCCCTGCCTGTGCCACGACGGCTACAACCCCCGCCACCCACGCCAGAAACGCGACGATCCGTACCCATTGGGGTATTCGTAAACCGTAGAGTTGGGTAATCACCAGAATTCCCGTAAAGCCAAAAAAGAAAACATGCCACACATTGCCGCCCTGCTCAATAGAGGTGAGCGCAACCGATGTGCCATGAAACAAGACCAATACTTCCTGTACAAAGGTCCAATTACGATTGACGTGGATTCGGGTCAAAAAGAGGCTTCCCTGCAACATCAGGCAGAACATATAAAAGAAGCCAACAAGATGCCCGACGGTATTCACCATGGGGTGATACCAGAAGGTGTAGACTAACGCCCACGCAAAGATATAGCCGTGATAATGGCGAATCCACTCAACCACCTGTTTGTTTAACGGTACTTTTTTGCCAAAAAACAGCCCGCGCCGTTGGTTTTCCATCATCAAAATAAGGACCAACATCAGGATGACGGAAAATTGCGAACTCCAAATGGAAACATCCTGGGCAGTTCCATCATAAAACACATGGGTTTGCACCAGATGGAGAACAATAAAGAAGGCATTCATGCCCAACGCCCATACATTCACCTGATGTAGTCCCTGGGTGTATTTGCCAACACGGGTTTGGGCATAATAAATCAGCCCCCAGAAGGCGATTTGGTGTAGGGCGTAGAGCAACCAGATGGAGGTTTGTGTTACCCATGTCGGGGTTGCCAATTGCCAGAAGTAGTAGCCCCCGCCTTGATCGGGGGCGATGGCGGCTTCAATGGCATCCAGGCGAAAATCCAGCACCGCGATCAGTGTGGTAAAGAGGGTGGCAAAAATGAGTCCGCCCCATAAAGCAGTAGAAGCGTTTTTCGGCTCTTTCAGCGTATTTGTGTTCATGGTTTTCGGAAATTAACCTATCTGTCTAAACGGATCTGATTGTATCCTACCATCAAATCGGGATATGGCAGTGTTGTGGCGTACCCATGCTTAAACTCTATCAAAAAAATGTTTGGCATTTACCTGTAATACGGGTAAAATCAGTGCTTTGTGAGAGAAATTACCCGTTTTTCTACCTCAACCACCCCCACCTTCAATTTCTCTACTACCTATTACCCATACCTTATCAATGATGATAATCCTGTGTGTTATATCATCGTATGACGCACCCAGAACGATAGGATGATAGTCTGATGAATCATGAGCGCGAAGCAGTGATTGTGAGTGCAGTTCGTACCCCGATTGGAAAATTTCAAGGAACTCTCGCAGGGATTCCCGCGACGGAATTAGGTGCAATTGCGATTCGGGAAGCGGTAAAACGCGCCGGAATTGAAGGTGAAAGTGTCAACGAAGTGATTATGGGCAATGTGGTATCGGCAGGCGAAGGGCAAGCCCCCGCCCGCCAGGCGGCGATTCATGCCGGATTGCCCGCTAGCGTCAGCGCAACCACGATTAATAAAGTGTGTGGGAGCGGGTTAAAAGCCGTGATGATGGCGGCGAATGCCATTCGTGCCGGGGATGGGGATGTTTACGTTGCCGGGGGGATGGAAAATATGAATCAGGCTCCCTACCTGCTCAAAGGGGCACGCTTTGGCTATCGTCTCGGCAACAGTGAGATGATTGATTCTGTGGTGCATGATGGTTTGTGGTGTGCCTTTGAAAACCACCACATGGGCAATAGTGCTGAATGGGTGGCGCGGGAATACGAAGTGACCCGCGAAGAGCAGGATACGTTTGCGCTTCGTTCTCACCAAAGGGCATGGGCGGCAATTCAAGCGGGCAAATTTAAGGATGAGATTGTCCCCGTTGAAATTAAAGGCAAAAAAGGGGTGACTCTCTTTGAACAGGACGAACCCGTCCGCGCCGATAGCTCCGCCGAAGCTCTTGCCAAATTGCGCCCTGCTTTTGATTCGGAAGGCACGGTAACGGCGGGCAATGCCCCCGGTATTACGGATGGGGCATCAGCATTGGTGATTATGAGTCGTGCAGAAGCCGAAAAGCGGGGGTTACAACCACTTGCCCGCATTGTGGAGTACACACAGGCAGGGGTCGAACCACTGGCAATTTTCACCGCCCCGATTTATGCCGTGCAAAAATTGGCAGACAAAATGGGGGTAGGACTGGATCATTTCGACCTTTTTGAAATGAACGAAGCCTTTGCCGCCCAATGTCTGGCAGATATGCAAGGGCTGGGGATGGAAGGGGAAAATGTCAATGTGAATGGTGGTGCGATTGCCCTGGGACACCCTATCGGTGCAAGCGGGGCGCGGGTGCTGACCACCCTGATTTATGCCCTGCGGGATCGCAACTTGAAAACCGGCGTTGCCACGCTCTGTTTGGGGGGTGGCGAAGCGGTGGCAATGGCGATTGAATTAGAGTAGGGGGTATTGGGTATTGAGAAAACGGCGACTTACCTGCCTAACCTCTCCATGGTATGGAGAGAGGGGGCACAACAAGGTCGTTTCTCAATACTCAATTCTCGATACTCAATCCTTATTTGATGAGTGTAGATTTGGGTTCAGGTGATTCCGAAAAACCAAAAGCGGGGAATGCCGCCGCCGTTGCCGCCGCCTTATGGGATAGCGGCGATTTTGCCAATACCGCGCTCTTTTTTGAAAGGGCAGTGCAGGAAACGCCTTCGGATATAGAGGCGTTGCATGGCATGGGGCGACTAAAATTGGCGTATAATGACCTTGCCGCCGCCATTTTGTTTTTGGAACAGGCGCAATCGTTGGTGCTTTCCTTTGCGGGGGGAGCGCGGGACGAACTCTCTTTGCGAATCAAGCGGGATTTGGCGTGGGCATATTACCGGTTGGATCGTTTTGACCTTGCGGCTGATTTGTTTGAGCAATTACCCGGACAACAACCGCTTGCTCAACAACTCCGTGCGTTTGGCGGTTCAACCCCCTATCAGATGGGGGTTGAGGTTGAGGAAATTGCGTTGCCCTTTCTGGGAACCGACCCGTTGCCGGTTGTAACGCTCGTAATTGGCGGTAAAGAACATGCGTTTATAATAGATACCGGTGCGGCACAATTGACGTTGGACAGTGCATTTCTGCGTGAACTGAATTTGCCCACCCATGGAACGACCAGTGCGCGTTTGGCAAGCGGAACCAACGCCCCTCTGGTTTACACCATCGTACCGGAGGTAACACTGGGGGAAGCTACGTTGTATAACGTCCCGGCAGAAGTGATGGATATACGTCGCTTCGCTCCCCAAATTAGTGGTTTCATCGGTACGAATGTTTTACAGCGTTTTCATGTCATGATGGATATCGAAGGGGAAGTCCTACGGTTGCGTCCCCTTCGTCATCAAATCCCCTTCGCTACAAGGGGTAAAATCGAATTGCCGTTATTTTGGTTGGACGCACATCTGTTGTTTACCCCCCTACGTCTTAACCAACACCATACGATGGCGTATTTGACCACCGGTCTGGCAGGGGTAGATTTTGCTATACCTGAAAGCACAGCGCGACAGGCACGGTTACAGCGC